>JBCCQL010000021.1:0-16590 GCA_039024355.1 Planctomycetota bacterium | reverse complement strand
GGGCTGGTTGTGGGCGCGTGGGGGGGGGTGACTCTAAGCGGGGGGAGCCCGCGGCCGCCCGCCCCGACGGGGGGCGGCTGCCGGTTGTTGCCGCCGGGGCGCGCTCCGGCGGCGGTCCGCCCTATTCCGCACGCACCCTTCTTCGCCCGCCCCTCGGTGGGCCGCCGCTATGCCCGGGCTCTCCCCAGCGACACGCCGCTCTGCGAAGCAACCCTCGAGCGTCGAGGCCACGGGCCCCTCCGCTGAACCTTCCGCTGGCCACGCCACGCCGCGGGCTACGCGCCGCGTACGCGGGGCAGTGCTGGGCGGCTTGGTGGCCGCCCTGGTGGCAGGTTTGGCGCCGCCGGCGGTCGCCGACACCGCGGACGTCTACTACGCCCGTGGCGTGCAGGCCTTCTACGACGAAGACTGGCGCCGGGCCGAGGCTTACTTCAGCCGCGCGGTGTCCTACGCCGCCGACCGGCCGCACGCCCACTACTTCCTCGGCGTCACGCGGGCACGCATGGGCAGGCCGATCGAGGCCGACGCTGCGCTGCGACGCGGCGCCCTGGCCGAGGCCGGCAAGGGCAGGGACTCCCGGCTGGGCGCCGCCGTCGCACGCCTGGCGGGTGAAGACCGGCGGCGGCTGGACGAGGTGCGGGCCGAGATGCTCAGCGACCTGCCGCTGCGGGCCGACAGCCCCGGCCTGCCCGCCGCCAACGAGCGTCGCGTGGCCGCCCTGCGGCCCGCCTTCCGGCTGCCGGTCGCGGCGCTCGCACGCCTCGACGCGCCGGCCGACCTGGCGAATATGGTCGCCGCGTCGCGGCAGAGGCTGGCCGACGGCCCGCTGCTGGCCGGGCCGGTCCTAGCGGGCGCCGCGGGCCTCGGCCCGGAACCAGAGGCGACGGCCGCCGCCCAGGGCCCCGCGGACGCGGACGCGGACCCGGCCTACGACGACGCCGAGTACGAAGCCTCCGGGGCCGACGGCTTTGGCGTGGACGCGATGGCCGGAGCTGCGGGCGCCGATGCAGCCGGCGGGCCTGCGGGCGACGCCGAGCCGGGCCGCGCCTCAATGAAGGCCGGCGCCATCGCTGGCCTGTTCGGCAAGTCCGTGGGGGGCCTCTTCTCGTGGATCCCGAAGTCGGCCGGCCTCCCGGGCGGCGAGCCCCGGCCCCCGGCAGGCGACGAAGGCGACCCCTTCGCAGACGAACAGCCGGGCAGTGGGCAGCCGGGCGGTGGGTCCGCGGCGGCCGGCGGCGGCGACGACCCGTTTGCCGCGGGCGGCGACGACGACCCCTTCGCCGAACCCCCGGCGCCGACCGGCCCGCCGGCAGGCGACGAGGGCGACCCCTTCGCGGACGACCCGTTCACCGACGACACCGCCCCTGACAACTCCTCGGAGGCAGAAGACCCTCCGGCCGCCGGCCCGAGCGGCGACGACCCGTTCGACGACCCCTTCGGCGATAGCCCCATGGACGACGACCCGTTCGCCGAGTAGGCCGTTTTGAGGCGCTCTGGGCCGCTGGTGAGACTTGGCCCGCGTCATCTCAGCGTCATCCCCGCGGCGGCGTTCTGCGTCGAGCGGCGGCGCCACGGCACGCGTGGCCGGGCCCATGGGCAGGTGCTAGACTTACCCGGGCGGGAAGCCGCTGCGGGCGGCCCCTGCCCATCTGCTATGCCGAAGTTCTCTGCCGACGGGGCGCCGCCGCTGGGCCGCCGCCCGGACCGGCCGTACCGCCGAGTGGTTTTGCCGATGCGCCCGCTGCCGCTGCCTCCGCTGCCTACACCCCCGCCGCCGACACGCGCGCCGCGGGCGTCCCTGCTTCGGGCGTGTTTGCCTCCGCTGGTGTGGGGCAATCTGGCGGTGCTGCCGCTGGTCGCTGCTCTCGGGGCGGGCCTGTTGGGCGTAGCCGGCTGCGAGCCGCGGGGCGATGCCGACGTGGTCACCCCCCCGCCGCCCCCGCCCTCGCCCCAGGCGCGTTACGAGCGGTTCATGGCCGACCTCCGCCGGCGGATCGCCAGCAACCCGGGCAACACCAACACCTACACCGGCTCGGGCGCCACGTACCAGGGCGACTACCAGATCGTGTCCGACAGGCTCATCCCGCCCGCCTCGCCCGATGGCGTCTACCGGGCCGAGGGCGTGATCCGCGTGCAGTCGAGCTTCATGATCTACGACACCGGGGCGGGCGACGAACAAGAAGAGCCCGAAGCCAAGTCCAACCCGCAGACGGACATGCTCAGCGAAGAGGACCGCAAGCTGCTGGATTCCATCCCGGGCATGGACGCGGTGCCGGCGGCTGGCAGGCAGAAGCTCGACTCGGCGGTCCACACCCGCGAGAGCGAAGAGCTGATCGAGTACAGCCTGGTGGACGTCGACGGGGCGTGGCGCCTGAAGAACGGCATCGACGCCCGCACGTTCCGCTTCTTGTCCGAGTCGTTCCGCCTGGCGCTCGAGAGCCAGTAGCCGCGACGTACGCCGGGCGTGGGGGCGTGCCCGGCCGGCTGCCGCCCGGCCAACGGGTGCTCGCGTTTGCCGCCTAGGTGTTGAGGTCGGCCGGCCGCATCCCTCTCACATGGGCGGCCAGCCGCAATCGCACGGCGTTGGCCGTCCCCGCCCGCCAGATGCAAGCGTGCCGCCGCCCCGCCTGGGCGATTTCTTGAGCGGAACCGCCGTTTTTCGGCATTTCTTCGGTTCTGGGCATTGTGGCTGTGCGGCTAGCCCACTAGTGTCTTGGTGAACCTGAGACGCGATCGCAACAAGCGCCAGCGGAGATGGCAGGCGGGAATCGGTAGGTTCGCCCGACGCTTCCACTTGGTGGCAGCTTCCACTTGGTGGCAGCTTCCACTTGGTGGCTATGCCTGCCACGCGGGAGCCGATCCGTTCGCTTGCCGCCCCACGCATGCGGGCCGGTGTTTGATCGGTTTTGCTGCGGTAACCGTTGCTCCGGTGTCGGCGAGACGACTGGCGCCGCATCCCGATACCCGAAGCTGCCACGCTTACAGCTCCTTAACGCTCTGACATAACACCCGCTGATTTCACATCCAGAAGAAAGGCCCGCTCATGTCCCGGAACCTGCTGCCCGCCCTCCTCGTTTGCCTGGCCTGCGTGCCCGCGGCCCACGCGGTTGACATCACCGTCGCCACGGCTGACTTCGACCGCTGGGTCTACCCGTTCAACCAGACACCCGGCACACGCACCACCGCCTCCACCTTTGCCGCCTTCACGCCGGGGGCGTTCGACGACCGCGACGCCCAGATGCTAGTCGGATTCAACCCGGCGTCGTACTCGCAGCCGCTGCCGACGCTGCTGCCGGGCCAGAGCTACCGCGTGCTGGAGGCCACGGTCACGGCCACCACGATCGGCGTCGGCTCCTTCACCTACGACCCGACGTACGACTCGTTCACCACCTACGGTCCGGGCGCGACCGAGACAGACAGCGACGCCGGCCGGCCTGTGACGCTCACCGGGGCGGGGCTGCGTAGCCCGTTCATCGGTTTCTCTTTCAACCCGGGCGGCCCCCCGTTCTACACCGAGGGCGGCGCCTTCGCGTTTGGCGACCCTACGGCCGAGGGCGTCCGGCTGACGTTTGCCGCCGACGCCAGCGGGACGGACGTATCGAACAACGTCACCGACGGATTCGACTTCACCCCGTTCGCCGTGGGCCAGACCTCGCTCACGCCGGGCGACACCGTCCTAGCGGGCACGACTCTCGAGTTTGAGATCGATGTGACCGACGCAGCGATCCAGGCGTACTTGGTGGACGGCCTCGACTCGGGGCTGTTCTTCACGCTGTCGTCGCTGCACTCGGCGTCGTTTGGCGGGGCGCCGACCTTCCCGGCGTTCGCCACGCGTGAGAACACCGGCGTCGGCGCCGTGGCGCCGAGCCTTTCGTTTACGGTCGTCGCGGTGCCGGAGCCGGCGGCAGCGGCGGTAGCGGTGATCGCGGTGGTCGGGCTCGCCGCCCGGAGGCGCCGCGGCTCCGCAGACGCATGATTTTCGATACCCACCTACAGCCAGCGGCCGCCAGCGCGGGGTGGGAGGCACGGTTAGCCAACAAGCGGGCCTGTGATGCGGCGGGGGAATCCTCAACGGCGGCCCCTGCCCACACGCAGCGTGGTGATGTTTTCCAGCACGCGTCCAGCTTGAAACGCTCCTAGCACCTTCCTTCCTTCGTTAGTCAAGGACGTTATCCGATGAAACGCTTCCCGTGTGCCCCCGGGACACACGCGACGTACCGCGCGTGTGGCCTGCTGGCTGTTGTGGGTTTGTTTTTTGTGACCGGGGCCGAGTCCGTGGCCCAGACGCCGACGTTTTTCGAGCCCGGCGGCACGGCCGGCGGCCAAGACTGGCCGACCGTCCCGTGGACGCGTGGCGCCGAGGGCACAACGTACGCCGAGTGGGACCAGTTCTTCCTGCCCGGCGGGCCGAATGAGCCGGACGTGGCGTTCTTGGGCTTCGAAGAGCAGTTTGACGCCAACGTGGCGGAGACCACCGGCCTGGCCTTTGTCACCAGCGGCGGCAACATCTATTCGTTCGCGGGCGCTACGGCGTTCGATGTGACCATGCCCACCATCGACGCCGGCCCCGGCTTCGATACCTACGTGGTGCTCCAGTTCACCGCCATCGGCAACCTGCCCGACCTGCAGTCGCCTGTCTTGACCGCGGGCGGTGAGTCCTTCGGTTTCGACGGGCAGCTAAACACCTTCAGCGGTCAGGCAACCGGTCAGTTTGGGGGCGCGGACGTCACCAACGTGTGGTGGTGGGAGCTGGGCGAAGTTGGCGCCGACGAGGTGCTGATCCAATTTAATGCGGCCGCCAGCTCGATGAGCCTCACGAACTTGGTGATCGACACCTTCACCACCGAGGCGTCTGCCTTGCCGGGCGACTACAACGGCGACGGGGAAATCGACGCGGCAGACTTTGTCATCTGGCAAACGACCTTCGGGGACACCGTGGGCGACGGCCTGGCGGCGCCCGGCGACGGCGCCGACGGCAACGGTGACGGCCTAGTAGACGGGGCCGACTACGCCTGGCTACGCAACCAGTTGCCGCCCGGCACGTCAGCTACAATTATAGCTGTGCCGGAGCCTACCAGCGTCCAGACCGTGGGCGTCTTGATGACGGCCTGTGCGTTCTGTGGCTGGATGACGTGGTTTAACCGCACCACGAGGGTTTGAGGATGCAACACAGCCAACCCGCCGGATATGGCACGCGTACCGTCGCGCCCCCTCACACGGGGCTCCAGCGGCTCGGTCGAGGTGCTCGCTTGGGCTTTACGCTGGTCGAGCTGCTGGTGGTGATCGCCATCATCGGCATCTTGATCGCCCTGCTGCTGCCGGCCGTGCAGGCCGCCCGCGCCGCGGCCAACCGCACGACCTGCATGAACAAGCTCAAGCAGATCGGCTTGGCGATGCACATGCACGACGGCACGCTCGGCCGCCTGCCCGCCGCCGTGCCCGAAGAGGGCGAAGAGTGGAACAGCGCGTTCCTCTACATCCTGCCCTACCTCGAAGGCGGCGCCGTCCACGGGCGGTACGACTTCGAGCAGCCGCCAAGCTTCCCCAGCAACCGCGAGATCGCCGACCTGGTGCTGCCGGTCTACGTGTGCCCGTCGACGCAGTTCCCCGGCGGTGCCCCGCCGCCGGGCGCCGGCACCTACGCGGTGTCGGTGGGCTCCCAGTACGCGTCGACAGGCAACATGAACGAGGAGACGCACAACGGGGCGATCATCTCCGGCTACGTGGGGCGGACCTCGGTCGCCAAGATCTCCGGCGCCGACGGCAGCTCGACGACGTTCCTCGTCGGCGAGCTCGACTACGGCCTGAGCAACCTCAACCAGGTGCCCGGCTTTGGCTCCCTGGTGGGGGGCACGACGCAGTGGGCGTCGGCCTACTTCACAGGCAGCCACGGGTCGACCGCCGGCGTGTTCAACGCCGACCGGCTGGTAAACTACCCGCCGCCAAACCGCGACGCCTTGGCGAGCCAGTTCTACGAGTGGATGACGTGGCGGAGCGACCACGCGGGCGGCGTCAACATGCTGCTGGTAGACGGCTCGGTGCACTTCTTCGTCGATGAGGCCAACGCCGAGGTGCTGGACGCCTACGCCACACGCGACGGCCAAGAGGTGATTTCCGGCGACAGCGTGTCACGCTAGCGTGCTGCGTATCCCCGCCCGGGGCGGCCCGCCGAAGGATTGACCACAGCGGCAGGTTTTTATCGCGGCCGCACGCTAGACTTGATCGGCGGACGGCCGCCCGACGCGGACTGCAAGAAGCAAACGGAACGCGGCCGCCACGGTTGACGCGGCCGAAGTCTGAAATACCCCGTCTGCAAACAACCCAAGCTACGAAAAACCACGCCACGAAAGACCCGGCTATGAAACGCTTTGCCACCGCGTTGGCTGCCACGCTGCTGCTTTCTTCGCCCACGCTGGCCCACTTCCCCTGGCTGGCGACCGACGCAGACGGGCGTGTGCTGCTGTACTTCGGCGAGAGCCCGGCGGAGAAAACCTACCACCTGCCGGAGGCCGTTGAGAAAGCCACGGTCATGCACACGCAGGCCGACGGTGAGAAGACCGCCGTTTCGATGGAGGTGATCGACGAGCCCGACTTCATCGGCCGCCGGTCCTCGGCGCCGGTCGAAGGGGACGGCCCCCTCTCCTGCGACGTGGTGTACGGCGTCTACCACGGCGCCAAGCTCTGCTACTACGCGCAGCACATGCCGACCCTCAAGCCGGCGGTTGAAACCGCAGACGGTGGGACCGCCGGAGGGGCCGCCCCCGCAAGCGACTCAGGCGGCCTGGCGGTGAAGCTCACCGCTGGTGACCAGGCAAGCCTCACGGCGGCCTTCACCTGGCGGGGCGAGCCACTGGCCGAGGCGTCGGCCTCGCTGGTCATGGCCGACGGGTCCGAAGCCGACACGCAGAAGACCGACGCCGAGGGCGTCGCGCGGTTTGACCTCTCAGCCGTCGAGCCCGGCACGCTTGCCATCCGCCTGGGCCACACGCTGAAAGACCAGGCGGGCGAGATCGACGGCAAGGCCTACCAGGCAGAGATGCACTACCTGACGGCCACCTTCACGCACACCGCGTCCACCGCCCCGGCCGCCGAGCCCCCTGCGCCGGCCGTCGGCGCCAAGCTGCCCGACCTGCCGGCGGCGATCGCCAGCTTCGGCGGCGCCGTGGCGGACGGCTGGCTGTACGTCTACAGCGGGCACTCTGGTACGGTGCACGCCCACTCACGCGAGAACCTGTCCAAGCACTTCTGCCGGGTGAAGCTCGACGGCTCGACCGACTGGGAGCCGCTGCCGATCGACGCCCCGCTGCAGGGCCTGCCGCTGGTGTCGCACGGCGGCATGCTGTACCGCGTCGGCGGGCTGGACGCACGCAACTTGACCGAGGAAGAAGAGGAGCAGCTGTACTCGACCGATACGTTCGCCCGCTTCGACCCCTCGAAGATGCGGTGGGAGACGCTCCCGCCGCTGCCCGAGCCACGCTCTTCGCACGACGCCGTGGTGATCGGCGATAAGCTCTACGTGGTTGGCGGCTGGACCCTGGCGGGCGACGACGACGGCACTTGGCTCGACACCGCTTGGGCGTTCGACTTGACCGACCCCGCGTCGAACTGGCAGCCGCTAACCAACCCGCCGTTCCGCCGCCGGGCGATTGCCGCCGGCGCCCTCGACGGGCACCTGGTCGTCCTGGGCGGCATGAACGACGAGCCGGACATCTCGCGTCGCGTCGACGCGCTCAACCTGGAAACCGGCGAGTGGCGGACCCTGGCCGACTTCCCGGCCGACGGCCTGAAGGGCTTCGGGGCCTCGGCGTGGCTGCTCGACGGGGCGTTGTACGCCAGCGCCGCGGACGGCGTCCTCCGCAGCCTCAGCGACGTCGACGGCCAGTGGCAAGACGCCGGCAAGCTGCAGACGCCCCGGTTCTTCCACCGCCTGCTGCCAGGCGGCGAGGGCCGGCTGATCGCAATCGCCGGCGCCTCGCCCGTGAAGGGCCACCTGGCAGAGGCCGAGTGGCTGAAGCCGTAGGCTAGCGGTTCTGCGCCCACCGCCTGGGCCAGCACAGCACGGCACGGCAAGCGTCTGCGCAGCCGTCTGGGCGGCCGCCGCTGCTAATGCTCTTCGACCCTGGTCTTGGCAGCCTCGGCGTCGATCACCCCTCCGGCAGGGCTATCGTAGGTTCGCTGCTGATCGTCGCCGCCGTCAAAGCCGTGCGCGTTAGCGGTGTGCACCTGCACGTTGACGCTGCCGGCGAAACGCCCGGCTAGCCACTTCTTTGCCGCCGCCCGCACGGGCGGCGCCAGCAGGCCGAAGCCAACTGCATCGGTCAGCATGCCGGGCGTGATCAGCACGGCGCCGGCCAGCAGGATGAGGGCGCCGTCCACCAACGCGTCGCCCGGCAGGCGCCCGGCGGCGGTCTCTTGGCGGATGCGCAGCAGCGTCTGCAGGCCCTGCTGCCTGGCAAGCGTCGCCCCGACGGCCCCGGTGACCAGCACCAGGCCGATGGTCGCCAGCAGCCCAACACGATCGCTCAGCCAAGAAAGCAGCACGAACTCGGCCAGCGGCACCGCGGTGAACAGCAGCAGCAGGTAGGCAAGCATCGGCGGGTTGGTCCGCTTGTTGGCGGTGGGTGTTGGCGGTTGGCGGCAGCCGCAGAGCGAGCGGGCTGACGCGGGCCGCGAAAAACTGTACGCTTGGACACCACAGGTCCGGGCGCCGGCGACTCGCCTCTCCGGCAGAAGCGGCCCGCGGGGCTCCCCTCGTTGGTCGATGGCGCCAAGCTCCCTGAGGCGATCGCTTGCCCCCGCACGACGCACAACCAGGACGCCCGGCGATCCGGGGCCGCGGCGCCCAGTCGCAGCCCGCGTGCCCCTACGTTTCTGTTGAGCTGGTCAGCGAGCCGGCCGGCGACGCTACAGGATTCGCCCCCAACGGCGAATTCTTGCCGCCCCACCCGCCGCCGGCAACCGAGCCGGCGCCGGCGACGGAGTTCCTGGCCGACCAATCATGGTCGATCGTCAGCGAGAACCGCAGCCCCGACATCCCGTTCCGGTACAGCGTCAACCCGTACCGCGGCTGCGAGCACGGCTGCAGCTACTGCTACGCCCGACCCACGCACGAGTACCTGGGCATGAGCGCCGGGCTCGACTTCGAGACACGCATCCTGGTGAAGCACGACGCGGCGGCGCTGTTCCGCCGCTGGCTGGCCCGCGAAAGCTACACGCCCGAGACGGTCATGTTCTCTGGCGTCACGGACTGCTACCAGCCGATCGAGCGGCGCCTCGGGCTGACTCGGCAGTGCCTGCGGGTCGCGGCCGAGTGCCGGCAGCCGGTCAGCTGTGTCACCAAGAACGCGCTAGTTGCCCGCGACCTCGACCTGTGGGCGGACCTGGCGGGCGACGGCTGCGGCGGCGTGGCCGTTTCGCTGACGACGCTCGACGAGCCGCTGGCCCGCGACATGGAGCCACGCACCAGTTCGCCCGCGGCGCGGCTGCGGGCGATCGAGCGGCTGTCCGCCGCGGGGGTGCCGGTGCACGCGATGCTCGCGCCGCTGATCCCCGGCCTGACCGACGCCGAGGCGCCGGCGTTGCTCAAGGCCGCCCACTCCGCCGGCGCACGCACCGCGGGCTACTTGGTGCTACGCCTGCCGGCGACCGTCGAGGCGGTGTTCCTCGATTGGCTGCGGCGGCGCCGGCCCAACCACTACCCGCGCGTGGTCGCCCTGATCCAGGGCGTCCGCGGGGGGAAGATGAACGACCCGCGGTTCCACTCCCGGATGCGTGGCGAGGGCGCCTACGCCGACCAGCTGTCGCAGACCGTGGCGGTGGTCGCCAAGCGGCTGGGCCTGGCCGCTCGGCAGGCGCCGCTGCGGACCGATCGCTTCGTTCGGCCCACGCCGCCCGGGGCCCAGCGGCGGCTGTTCTGACGCGTTCGCCGGCAGGCGCCGGCCTCCACCACGCGGCCCGCCGGCGCCGGCCGGCGTCTTAGGTAAAGGCCAGCTTCGGCGGATCCGCGCCCGCGGCGGCCGCGTGCTGGAGCCGCTGGCGGAGCTTCGGGCGGAAGCGCTCGATTGTGCGGACCGTGGCGACCCGGCTGGCTAGCGGCACCGCCGAGTCTACCGCCATCTTGCTGAACACCCGCCGGCGCCGCTGCTCGACCGTGCGGACGCTCACGCCCAGGTCCCGCGCGATCTGCTTGTTCAGCTTGCCGGCGCAGACGGCCGCCATGACGGTCCGCTCGTCGTCGCTCAGCCGCGCGGCGTCGCGGTAGTAGGCCTCGACCGCACGCCGGTCGCTTGCGCGGCGGAGGGCCTCGTCGGTCGCCTCCCTCAGCACCAGCGAGACCATGTCGAGCCGGGCGCCGCCGGAGAGCACCCGCCAAGCGCTGGGCCGCGGCGCCCCGGTCGGCTTGTCACTCGAATCGACGACAACCAGCGGCGGCTCGGCCGCGGCGGCGTCGAGCTCGGCCAAGGCGTCTTTGGCGCCCGCGTCGAGCGGGTCCGCGACCACGCCAACGGCGCCGGGCTGGCGGAGTCGCCGGACCCACTCGCCGGCGTCGTGGCAGCACGCGTGCCCGGCGCCGATGATTTCTGCCGCCTCGACCAGACGCGCCCGCCACGCCGCGTCGGTGTGGAAAATAGCAACCAAGCGTTCGACCGGCGCCGTTGCCACCGCCGCACCTGCCGATTCGGCCATTCCGTACATGCTGAGAACCTGCCTGGGGGACGTCCGTTGCAAACAACGCAAGACCCAGGCGCGGCGCAGCCGCCAGCCACACGCACCGCGATGCACGCCGAGGCGTGCACCACGAAACCCTGTGCGGCCGACCCACCATTCCCTGCCCGGATGGTTAGTCGTTCTGTTTTTTTGTCACGGTGACTCGCAAACGAAGCGGCTCGACCCCGCAACCTACGGCGGTATCGGACCGAGCGTGGGCGTCATCTATGCTTGGATTGCCGCAATTTTCAACGATTCTTCAAAAACCGTACGCCGTACCGTCAGGGGAATTGCAACCCGAACACGCAGTGCCAGTATCTTGTCACCAGACTTGGCATCCGAATGGGAGAAATCTCCCACCAGGCGTTTGCACCCCTGGCGTGCAGGCGCCTCTCTCCCGCCGCGGCGATCGCTGCAGGCCACTCCGCCCGCGCGACCGCTACAGCCAACCGCAAGAACGCCAGCCGCATAGCCACCGGCGGGCCGCGAGGCGAACCGACGCTCCGCCGCGGCCGCTGGTTGACTTGGTTAGCCGTCGATCTAGCTTTACCGGGGCCGCGCCGCGTCGTTTGCGGGGTCCGCCCCGCGTAGGGGTGCACGCGGAGGCTAGGACCCAGCCGCAATCCGCGGCGCGCCGACTGTGCCGTTCCGCCGGCGCCTTCCTTCCCGCCAGCCACTAGACCGCCATGCCCGCAACACCCTCGGCAGCGACGCACCAGAACAAGCCCTCCGTCGTGCGTGTGTGCGTAGGCATCGGCGTGCTGTGCGGGCTGGCGGCGGTGTGCGGGGCGCAGCCAATGGTCGCCCCGCCGGCGGGCGAGACGGCCGCGGCGCCATCGGCAGACTACCCGCAGGCCGTGGGGCCCTTGGTGAGCGACCTGCTGCTGCAGGTTGACCTCGTCTACCAGGGGCAGCCAAAAGAGATCCGCCGACGCCGCGACGCGGTGCAGCAAGCGATGGCGGCCTGGCGGGCGTCGCGCCGCACGGCGGCAGACACCGTTCGGCTGAGCGCTTGGCTGCGAGAAGCGTTGCGTGCATCAATGCCGGGCGCCGAGGCCGCGATGCCGCCGGCGCCAGACTTTTTGACAACCCGGTCCACCGCAGCGGCTCCGAGGCCAAGCGTCCCGCCGCAGGACGAGGCCGTGGTGGTTGCAACGCCCGCACCAGACCAATCACCGCCCGGCAGCCAAAGGCCGCGCGAAGCGGAGGCAGCACCATCGCCCGTTGAGCCACGCCCAGCCGAGCCACGCACAGCCGAGCCACGCACAGCCGAGCCACGCACAGTTGAGCCACGCACAGCGGCCGGGCCGCCGAGGCCCACGGCCAGCTCCCCCCGCAACGCGGCGAGACCGGCCGAGACCTACGCAGCCAGCCGTCCGGCGCCGAGCACGCCCGCCCCACAGCCGGCCGACCCACGGCGAGCTGACCCGCAGACCAAAACAGACGCGGTCCAGGCCGCTCCGCGAAGCCCCGCCCGCGCCGGCGTGGCGCGTGATGCAGCGCCGGGCACTCGCAAGCGTATTCCGGCCGACCGGTTCGCCGGCGTCCACCCGGCGGCGTCCCAGCTCGATTGGAGCAACCCGTTTGTCGATGACCCGCTGCCGGCCACGCCTCCGCAAGAGCGGACAGCCGCCGTGGTCGTCACCGGCGACGAGCCGCGTGCGGCGCAGCCCGCGGCCGCGCTCATGCCAGAATCGCTACGCACAGCGGCCCGGCAGCGGACAGCGCGAAAGCCGCCTGCCGTGGCGCCGGGCGTGCGTGTCAACCTGACGGAGCTGGGCGCCCGCATCCGGGGCTACTCCCGTGCCCTCCGCGCGGTAGAAGCGGGCCTGCTGTCTGAGCCAGCGGCCAACGGCTTTCAACTAGCGGGCCTGGCACGCGAGCTGGAGACGCTCGCCCCGCAGCGCGAACTGATCGATCTCTACCTTGGCGTCCTTCCAGAGATCGAGCGGATGGCCATCGACGGCCCGCCGCCCGCCGAGCCCGTTGTCGCCCTGCTGGCCAGCCTCGCTACCAACCGGAGCCAAGCGGTAGCGGGCGCCGACACGGCCGCCGCCACGGCAGAGCGGGCCGTCCTCCGCGGCCTGACCCGCAGGCTAAGCCGCTTACTCGCCGAGCAGGCAGAAGGCTGACGGCACGCCGCCAGCGACGCGACCAACCAACGGCAGGCCGCGGCATTGCGTAGCACGGCCGCCCCGCGTGCAGGGCGATCAGTCGTCCTCGTCTTCCTTCGACTTCTTCTTTTTCTTCTTCATCTGCAGCTTGCGGACGCGTACCTTCGCCAGGCCAAAGGGCGAATCGCCTTCGGACCAGCGGTCGCTCTCACGCAGCTTCTCTAGCCGCTCGACACGCGTCAGCACGCTGCGGTTGCTGGTTCCGCCGCGTTTGACTTTCAGAGACTTGTCGATGGTCATGGTGGTCGCTTCGGTTTCGGGGCCGGCCGGCTGCCTGGTCTGGCCGGCTGCCTGGTCTGGTAGGGCGGGGTTGGCGGAAACGATCGCCGCCCACGCTGTGTAGCTCCGTAGCATATGCGTTAGGGCACGCTCTGTGCAAGGCGGCGTGGACGGAGCGCTTTGGTTCACGCCATTGACCGGTCTCGTCGCGCTGCGGACCTCGGAAGTCGGTGACCCGCCCCGCGTTCGAGGGCCGTCGTGGCTCGACAAAAACCCTCGCGAGATCGCCCTGGCTAGTGTCGGCGGCGGCATAGGTCCGTGGAAGTTCGTAGTCCGGCTCCCACGCATCGCCCCACCACGCGTCCGCAGAACCCCAACCAGAATCGTACTCGCCGAGACGGGCGTAGCGATGCAGCGACGACCAAGGCCGGTCCCGCACCCGGTTCACCAGGCCGTGATTCAGCGGGTTGTCATGCAGGTGCTCGACGCGCCGTTTCACGTCCGAACCATCCCGGCAGGCGTGTCCGTATCCGCGGCGGCGAGGCGCCGGTGGCCGGAGGGGGATGCCGCAATCGCTGCATTCCCTTTGAGCTAGATCCCCCGCACGACCGCTGCGACCCGCCCCACGCACTGGGGCGATTCAGCCGCCTGGTCGCCGTGCGACCGCCTTGTGCGACGTAGTTCGTAGGAGGGAAACCACACGAGGATGTTCCGGCCGTGCCTGCGTACATCGCCAAACGCCTGCACACCCACATGGTGCTAACAGCGGCCTTGCTCGCGTGCCCGGGCTACTGCTGCGCCCAAGGGGTCATCGACACGCCGATCGTGCACTGGCCGTTCGACGAGCAGAGTGGCGACGCGGTCAACCAGGGCACGCTCGGCGCCGCCGCCGACGCGACGGCGACCAATGTCACGCCGACGGGGCAGCTGATCGGCTCGGGAGGAGCCTACCAGTTCAACGGCAACGGCCGCGTCACGCCCGGAACGGTTGCAGGCCTCACCTCAAGCGGCCCGTGGGACAAGCGGACCGTTTCGCTCTGGTTCCGGGCGGACACAGTAAGCGGACGCCAAGTCCTGTTCGGTGAAGGGGGCACGACGCGGGAATTCGTCATCTACCTGCAGGACGGCTTCTTGTACGCCGCGGCCGAGAACCGCGCTAACGACGACGGCGGCGCCGCGGCGGCGCCGTGGGGAAAACCACCGGTTTTCATCGTCTCGTCGCAGAGCATCGCGCCGGGGCGGGTCTACCACGTCGTGGCGATGCTCGACGGCAATTTCACCAACCTCAGCGGCGAACTCCGGGGCTACCTCGACGGTGAACTCTTCGCGTCGACCACCGGCATCGGTGGTTTATGGAACCACAACCCCGCGTACGTTGGCCGTTCTTCCACGTTGCGGTTCCACGACAACACGACGGGCTCCAACAACTTCTTCACCGGCGCCATCGACGACGTGAAGGTCTGGAACAGCGCGCCGACCGCTCAAGAGATCCGGGAGGAGTATCTGCTTGGCCTTGGCCTGGTCGGGCACTGGAAGCTCGACGAGGCGAGCGGCACAACGGCCAGCGACAGCTCCGGCCTGGGCGTGACGCTCACCCACGAAGGGTCGCCCGCCTGGACCACCGACGCCGTCCGCGGGCGGTCCGTCGGGGGAGACGCCGCCAACGAGTTTTCCGCGAACCGGCCGTTCGACCGGATCACCGACGGGGTGAGCGTTGCCTGCTGGTTCAAGATGAATCAGGCGGCCACCAGTACTCAGTCGCTTGTCGACTACGGCAGTGTTGCCGACGGCGAGGGGTTCACGCTCAGCGTGGACAGCGCTGGCGACCTCCGCTTCCGGTTGAACGACAGCGGCGGCGGGGGCACGGCTTCCACGGGGATCAGCGGGCTGGGGACCGGCGTGTGGCGGCAGGCTGTCGCCACCTACGACGGCGCAACCGTGCGGCTGTACTTGGACGGCGACCTGGTCGGTTCCTCGGCGTACTCCGGGCCGATCACGCCCTTCGACGGCGACTTCCGCCTGGCGGCCGGCCTCGACGGCGCCATAGACGATGTGATGGTCTACAACCGCGCGATGACCGACAAAGAGATCGCCGAGCACCACGGCCTGGTCGGACACTGGCGGCTGGACGAGTCCAGCGGGGCCGTTGCGGCGGACGCTTCCGGGCTAGGAAACGACCTGACCGCGAGCACGGCCCCTGCCTGGACGGGCAACGCGATCCGCAGCGGCGCCGCTGTGTTCGCCGGATACGACAGCCTGAGTGCCGCGAGCGGCGTTTACGAGTCCATCGATGAGGCTTTCAGCGTCGCCTTCTGGTTCAACTCCGATGCCGCGGTCACGGACCTGACGGCGGACAGCAACCTGATCCAGTCCCTGAGCGGCGGTGAGGGATTTCACCTCGTCTTCGCTTCCGGAACCGACGAACTGCTGCTGACGAAGACGAACAGCGGCGTCGATGGCGCGGTCGGGGTCGACGGCGCCGGCCTGAACGCGGGGGATTGGCATCAGGCGGTCGTGCTGTACGACGGATCGCAGCTGCGGCTGTATCTCGACGGCGAGCTGGGCGCCACCCAGCCGGACGCCAACGGGCTTTCGGCCCTTGCCGGCCCGCTGCAGTTGGCCAACTCTTTCCTCGGCAAGATCGATGACCTCAAGCTCTACAACCGGGCGATGACCGAGCAGGAGATCGGCGAGCACTACGGCTTGCTCGCCCACTGGGAGCTCGACGAGGAAAGCGGCGTCACCCTGGCGGACTCAACCGTGTTTGGCAACGACGCCACGTTCAGCACCGGCGCCCCAACTTGGGTTGCCGGAAAAGTAGACGGGGGGTTGCACTTCGGGGGCGGCAGCGACGCGGCGACCGACAGCGTCTTCGACCCGCCGGCGGTCGGATCGGTGGCCTTCTGGTTCAAGCCGGACAACAACCTGACGACCGGCCAGCGGCTGTTCGGCCTGGGGGACGATTGGGAGGTCCGCAGCGACGCGTTCGGTTACCTAATCGCCGACCTTGGCGGCGTCGGCCTGTTGAACTTCGAGACCAACCTCTACGCGAACGCCGCCGGCCAGTGGCATCACATCGTGGCCAACTACGACGCGGACAACGACCAGTACGAGCTCTACGGTGACGGTGTGCTGCTGGTCAGCGGCGCGTTGACGCTGAGCGACCAGGCGGCGGCGACGCTCTCCTTCGGGACGCGCACCGGCTCGGCCGAACGCTTCACAGGAACACTCGACGATGTCCGCGTATACAACCGCTGGCTGACGCCCGACGAGGCGACCCACATCATCCAAGGGGCGTCGCATGGCGGGCTGCGCATTGTCAGGTGGGTCGAAGTGCGGTGAGGAAGCAGCGTGAGCCAAGCGGTTCGCTTAGGGGTAGCCCGAGCGGATTCGTCGGCGTCCTGCTTAGAGCGGATTCGTCGTTGGTGTGGGCGCTCGGCTTGCGGCCGCAGGCGTGGCTTTGTCGGCCTGCATCGCCGATGCACCACAT
>JBCCQL010000020.1:0-16812 GCA_039024355.1 Planctomycetota bacterium | reverse complement strand
GGGTACCCGCCTTCTGCCCCGCCCGTATCCGCGCCAAATCACACCCCCCGCTCTCACCAACAAAAAAAGCCCGGCCGCACGGGGCGGCCGGGCTGTGTGTTTGACGGGATCGGCAGGAGCTACGCGAGCCAAAGCCGCCCTGGACCGAAAGCTTACTTGCGACGCAGCAACGCCAGCGGAGCGGCCAGCAGCATCAGCAGGCCGGTGGCCGGCTCGGGGACCACCTCGTAGGCGATACCGCGGATGGCGAGCTGAGCTCCGGCTTGCGTCGTGTCGTTGACGGTCAGCAGAAGGGTTTGACCCAGGCTGGCCTGCAGGTTGGTGAAACCGACTTCGACAACCGTACCGCTAAAGAGTGGCCCAGGGATGTTAAGCCGCACGGAGCCCGCCATGGCATCGTAGACCGCGAAGAGTGTCGGGTTGGAAAGCGAGAAAGTCACCTCGGGGTCTGCGAGAAATCCTGAGATCACGACGCCGTCGTCCGGGCCAGGCCCGTCTGCCCGAGAGAAGTCGTAGGAAATGCTCTCGAGGCCGGCAATAGCACTAAAAATAAACTCTAGGCCTTCTTCACCCTCGTTGCCGACGATCTGGTCGCCGTCGTTAAAGGCGTTGTTGTTTGTGCCGTTGTCGTCGATGCCAAGCCGCGTAGCGTTGCCGTTGAAGGTGTCCACCTGGAAGACACCCATGGCGTCGCGTCGAAGCGGTGTGAGTGTTAAGTCGCCATCCGAAAACAACGAAGTTGTAGTGTCGTCATTGTGGATGTCGGTGGGCGTCAGCGAGATGATCGCGGCGTGCGAGGAACTCGCAACAAAGGCGCAGCAGAGAGCTGCTGGGAGGAGGAACCAATTGGGGCGGATCATTAGACTTTCTTCCTCAGAACAAGGGACGGTGAAACAGGGTGTGGAACTAGGCCTAGAAAAAGTTCGAAACAACTCGGTCGATTGCTGCCTGCTGGAAACGCTCCCCGGACCGAACCCGGGAGCCATTCAAGCAGCGAAGCAGCCCGCGAAAAGCACAGCAGACAAGATCAAAACGCGTGTCGGCCAAGGCTGCGATTTGCAGTCCTGTCCGCACAACTACGCATTTTGGCAGCTTTTGCAGGAAATACACCTGTTTTTTGCTAGAAAAACAAAAAATCTAGGCGTTGTCGTACGAGCGCCCCGACCCCTATCGGTCGACCGACTAGACCGCCCGGCCGCGTAGATTCAGCGCAAGGCGTTATCGGCAAGTGGCTTGCGCAGTTTGCGGGGTGCGGGTGCGACCCAATTCGCCACGCTTCGGCGGTGGGCCGACCCGCCCGGGCGTTCGCTCCGCGGCCGCTCACACGTCGTAATAGAGGCAGAACTCGTACGGGTGCGGGCGGAGGTTGATCGGCTGCACCTCGTTTTCGTGCTTGTACTCGATCCACGTGTTGATGACGTCCTCGGTAAAGACGTCGCCGCGGAGCAGGAACTCGTGGTCCGCGGCCAGGGCGTCCAGCGCCGCCTCCAGCGAGCCGGGCGTCTGCGGCACGTCGCTCAGCTGCTCGGGCGAGAGGTCGTAGATGTCGCGGTCGAGCGGCTCGCCCGGGTTGGTCTTGTTCTGGATGCCGTCCAGGGCGGCCATCATCAACGCGGCGAGCGCCAGGTACGGGTTGGAGCTGGCGTCGGGGCAGCGGAACTCAATCCGCTTGGCCCGCGGGCTGGGCGAGTACATCGGTATCCGGCACGCCGCCGAGCGGTTGCGTTGGCTGTACGCCAGGTTCACCGGCGCCTCGTAGCCGGGCACCAGCCGCTTGTAGCTGTTGGTCGTCGGGTTGGTCAGGGCCAGCAGCGCCGGCGCGTGCTTGAGGATGCCGCCGATGGCGAACAACGCGTCGTCCGACAGGCCGGCGTACCCGGCGCCGGCGAACAGCGGGTCGCCGTTCTTCCAGAAGCTCAGGTGCGTGTGCATCCCAGAGCCGTTGTCCCCGTACACCGGCTTGGGCATGAACGTGGCGGTGCGGCCCGCCCGCTGCGCGGCGTTCTTGACGATGTGCTTGAACAGGCACAGGTGGTCGCCCATCCGCACCAGCTCGTCGTACCGCAGGTCGATCTCCGACTGGCCGGCGGCCGCCACCTCGTGGTGGTGGCACTCGACGTCCAGCCCGCACTCGATCATCACCTGCATCATCTCGCTGCGGAGGTCCATTAGCTGGTCGGCCGGCGGGCACGGGGCGTAGCCCTGCTTGTGCCGGAGCTTGTGGGCCAGGTTGGGCCCGGTGTCCGTGCCGCGGTTCCAGGGCGCCTCCGCCGAGTCGATCGAGTAGAACGCCTGGCTGGCGGTCTGGTCGAAGCGGGCGTCGTCGAAGACGAAGAACTCCGCCTCCGGCCCCACGTAGCACGTGTCCGCCACGCCGGTGCTCTTCAGGTAGTTCACCGCCTTGCGGGCCACGTTCCGCGGGTCGCGCGTGTAGTCCTCGCGGGTGATCGGGTCCTGCACGTTGCAGATCATCGCCAGCGTCGGCAGCCGGGCGAACGGGTCGACAAAGGCGGTCTCCGGCTGCGGCGCCAGGAGCATGTCGCTCTCGTTGATCGCCTGCCAGCCGCGGACGCTCGAGCCGTCAAACCCCAGCCCGTCCTCGAAGACGCCCTCGTCCAGCTTGTCGACCGGGATCGTAAAGTGCTGCCACGCGCCGGGCAGGTCGACAAAGCGGAGGTCGACGGCCTTGATGTCACGCTCCCGGCACAGGGCCAGGACGTCTTGCGGGGTCTTCATGGGCGGCTGTGCCGGGGGGGCGTTGCAGGGCTCGGGGGCTCGTTAGCCGGCGCCGCGGGGCGGCGGCCCCACCCAGGCGGGCGGGGCTAGCGGGGAGCGGGGGTTGGGCGTGGGGCGCACGCCCGTTGTAGCAGAGGCACGCTGCCGACCGCGAGGACCGGTCAGCACCACGCGGCATCAGGCTGCAACCGGGGCGCCGCCCGGACACGCCGGGCGGCGCAGGGGCTGAGCCGAAATTGTTCGCCGCGTTAGCGTGGCGTAGAATCCAGCCATGGCGACAGGCTTCTCTAATCTGGCCGAGCTGCAGCAGGCCATCGGCCACGTGCCGCTGGACCGCATCCGCATGACCCCGCCGCCGGGGTCGGCCGTCTTGCGTGACGCAGAAGAGATGGCCGACCGCGGCGAGCTGACGTGCGAACTCGTCGATGGCGTTCTGATCGAGAAGGCTATGGGTTTCATCGAGTCCCGCGTCGCGATGATCCTCGGGAGCATCCTCATCAAGTATCTTGATGAGCACGATTTGGGTCTCGTCGCAGGATCCGACGGCTATACCGAGTACTTCGCCGGCTGTGTCCGGGCGCCCGACGTGAGCTTCGTAAGCTGGGATCGTCTGCCCGGCCGCCGTGTGCCGACAGACCCGATCCCCGAGCTCGTTCCTGACCTAGCGGTTGAGGTCCTCTCGCCCAGCAACACCGCCGCCGAGATGCGGCGCAAGCTCGCCGACTACAGGCAAGGCGGCGTGCGGGCCGTCTGGCTGATCGACCCGCGGAACGAGACCGCCACGCTTCACCTCGGCGGCGCGGATTCGGTGGAAGCCGAGCCGGTAGAGATCGGCCCCGCGGGCAAGCTCACTGCCCCCGCCGTGCTGCCCGGCTTCGAGCTGACGCTCGGCCAGCTGCTCGAGCGCTCCGGCGTCCGGCCGGGCTGAGCGGCGCCAAGGGCGTAGCCGCCGCCGAGGTCTGCAGCAGCAGTGACGCCGCGTCTTGAGCTTGGTGGCAGCGTCGCCAGGAAGCGGATAAGCGACTCCGTATAGTCCAGCGGCGGCGCCCAGTTGTGCCCAGCGCCGGAGATTGTGTGGAACTCTTTCGGCTGGTTGGCTGCGGCGTGCAGCCGCTCGCCAAGCCGCAGCGGCACGACCCGATCGGTGTCGCCGTGCGCCTGGAAGAGCGGGCCGCGGTAGTCGCCGATGCGGTCGATCGACGCGTAGCGGTTCTGCATGACGTAGCTCACCGGGCGGAGCAGCGGCTTGCTGCGTGCGACGTCTGGCAGCGAGGTAAAGGTGCTCTCCAGGATCAGGCCCCGCGCACCGTCGTCCGCGGCTAGCTGCGTCACGACGCCGCCGCCGAGCGAACGGCCGTACAGCACGATTTCCGATTCAGCGACCCCAGCCAGCGCCGCGAGCTTCGCGCGTGCGGCCCGGGCGTCGGCGATCAGTCCGGCCTCGCTCGGCCGGCCTTCGCTGAGCCCGTAACCACGGTAGTCGAACGCTAGGACAGACACACCCAGCTGATGCACCATCCACCGCAACCGCTGCACCCGTGCCGGCAGGGCGCCGGCGTTGCCATGGGCGAACAGCACAACGGCCGTCGGCTCAGCCGCGGGGCAGTACCAGCTGTGCAGGCGGACGCCGTCCGGCGTGTCGATGAACTCGTCGGACTTCGCGAGCGCCGGCGTCTCGACCTCACCCCGCCAGGGGCCGGCTGGCTGGTAGACTACGGCGTCCTCGGGCGTCACCAGCCGCACACCGGCGCAGCCGCTGGACGCAGCGAGCAGCAGCACAGCCGCAGCGATTCTCATGCTGCTTACTCCGTGTTTCCTGTGAACGCCAAGCCGTAGCCGCATCAACGTGGGCGAGCGAGGCTAGGAGAAGCGGCGTGCTGAAGCAAGATCGCCCACAACAGACTGCTTGGCCGGCGACGTTGCTGCAGTGCACGGCGCCGCCGCTTCGTGGCGGCGCCGTGGGGGCAAGCTTGCCATCCCGGCAAGAAAAACGCTCGCCGGCCAGGAATCGTTGGCGGTGGCCCAAAACGGTGTGGCCAGGAAGGGTGCTTGGATTTGGCGTTTTCGCGGCTAGGCTGACGATCGAGCTCCTCTACCCAACCGGCCGGCGCCGCGGTTTGGCGGCGTAAGTCGTAGCGCGTCGGACGTGCGGAGGCATCTTTGCCACGCGATTCTGCGTGAAAACGCTCTGCGGAGCGCTACGGTAAAGAATCGTCGGGAGAGATTGGGCCACGCTCGGCGTTGCGTCTGCAGCCAACGAAAAACGCCCCCGGCCGTGCGGCCGGGGGCGTGGTCGTTCGCAGGTTGGTTGCCGTTTCGCGTGGTTGTCTTAGAGCGGAGACGCGGGCCACGCTCCAACTCGCGTTAGCCAACGCCGCGAGGCGTTGGCCCACCCCTGGCGGGGTGGGCTGCTCGTCAGGCAACGTCACCCCTGGCGGGGTGGGCTGCCCTACCGGACGGGGGCAGGCTCCTACCGGGCGGGAGCAGGCTGGGGCGTGCCCTTGTGCCCGCGACCGGTTAGCTGGCCAGGGTGGTGACGATCTCCATCACCACCTGGTAGGGGTTGGCGTTGGACGCCGGGCGGCGGTCTTCGAGGTAGCCCTTCCAGCCGTCGTTGACCGTGCCCACCGGGATGCGGATCGAGGCGCCGCGGTCCGACACGCCGTAGCTGAACTGGTCGATGGCCTGGGTCTCGTGCAGGCCGGTTAGGCGCTGCTCGTTGTCCGAGCCGTAGGCCGAGATGTGGTCCTCGTGCCGGGAGCGGAACTTCTCGCACAGGCCCTTGATGTAGTCCTCGCCACCCTCGTCGCGGATCTTGGTGGTCGAGAAGTTGGTGTGCATGCCCGAGCCGTTCCAGTCGCCCTTGATGGGCTTGGGGTGCAGCTCGATCACGACGCCGTACTTCTCGGCGGTGCGGTGCAGCAGGTAGCGGGCCAGCCAGGCGTCGTCGCAGGCGTTCTTGGCGCCCTTGCCGAACAGCTGGTACTCCCACTGCCCCTTCATCACCTCGGCGTTCACGCCGGTGACGCCCAGCCCGGCGGCCAGGCAGGTGTTCAGGTGGTCTTCAACGATGTCGCGGCCCACGCAGTTGTTGAAGCCCACCGAGCAGTAGTACGGGCCCTGCGGGCCGGGGTAGCCGTCCTTGGGGAAGCCCAGCGGCTTGGGCCCGTCCATGATGGTGTACTCTTGCTCGAAGCCCAGCCACAGGTCCGGGTCGTCCTGGAACTTGCCGCGGTAGTTGGACTCGTGCACCGAGCCGTCGGCGTTGAGCACCTCGCAGAGGACTAGCGCGGCAGAGTCGCGGTCCGGGTCCTCGATCATCTTCACGGGCTTCAGCAGGCAGTCCGACGAGTGGCCCTCGGCCTGCTCCGTGCTAGATCCGTCGAACGACCAGCCCGGGCACTCTTCTACGCTGCCGGGCTGCGTGGGGACGATCTTGGTCTTGCTGCGAAGGCTGGGCTCGGGCTTGTAGCCGTCCAGCCAGATGTACTCGAGCTTGTAAGCCATGGGGAAGCACTCCTAGGACGCGGGGGTAGGACGCGGAGGGTAGGAAGGTGTGAGTAGGACGGGACGCCGGGGCGAACGATCTAGCACGCCGGGCAAAGCGCCTGCCGCGTTCTCGTCGGCTAGACGCATACGCGGAGCGTTGGTGCAGGAAGAACGTCGGTCGCCGGCGGGGGAGATTGCGTAGGAAGATGGCGTAGGAAGGATGAACGCAGGTTAAGCCCAGGCCCATACACCGGCCGCGCCTGCCGCCCTCGACTGGCTTATATACCCAATCCGCCGCCGCCAGAAAACGGGTTACGCGGTGTTTCTTGCCACGAACAAGCCCCTGGGGCCCGGCGCGGCGGGGGAATCGATCGCCGGCGGGTGGTACACTCGGCATGCCGCAGCTTGCTGCGGCGATCGCCAACACGGCGAAGATTCACGCCGCACACGCTACCGGGCGGAGCAAATGGACTGGTCAGAGATCATCGACAACCCGCACCTGCAGGACCTGCCTTTCAAGATCGAGCAAGACCGCTACGGGAACATCGTGATGAGCCCCGCCTCGAACCGCCACGGAGAACTGCAGGCCGAGATCGCCTATCTGCTGCGGAAGCTGATGCCCGAGGGTAAGTCGTTGACCGAGTGCTCCGTGGCGACGCCCGAGGGCGTGAAGTCGCCCGACGTGGCGTGGGCGGACGCTGCGTTCCTGGCGGCGAACCGGATGACGACGCCGTTCACCACGGCCCCTGAGGTGTGCGTCGAGGTGCTCTCGCCCTCGAACTCTGCCGCGGAGATCGAGCTGAAGACGCAGCTGTACTTCGACGCCGGCGCCCGCGAGGTCTGGACGTGCGGCGCCGACGGCGGCATGGCGTTCTTCACGCCCGGCGGGCCGGTCGAGCGATCGGTGCGGTGCCAAGGCTTTCCGCTGACCATCGGCTAGCAGACGTCGGACTGTTGGAGAGGAGCAAATGGACTGGTCAGAGATCATCGACAACCCGCACCTGCAGGACCTGCCGTTCAAGATCGAGCAAGACCGCTACGGGAACGTGCTGATGAGCCCCGCCTCGAACTGGCACGGCCGGATACAGAACCGCATCGCGCGGAAACTCGAGGCGACGCTCGCCGGGGGCGAGTGCATCACCGAGTGCTCGGTGCAGACGCCCGAGGGGGTGAAAGCCCCGGATGTGGTTTGGCAGTCCAGCTCGCACTACGCCCGGCACGGCGACGCGACGCCGATGCCCGAGGCGCCGGAGATCTGCGTCGAGATGCTTTCGCCCTCGAACTCTGCGGCAGAGATCGAATTGAAGCGGCGGCTGTACTTCGACGCCGGCGCGCGTGAGGTCTGGCTGTGCCATGCCGACGGGCGGATGGAGTTCTTCTTGCCCGGCGGGCGGGCCGAGCGTTCGGCCGCGGCGCCGGAGTTCCCGCTGAGCGTCGCGTAGCGTCGAGTGGGTCGCCGAGCGGAGTGGCCGGCCGAGGGGGCTGGCCGCGATTGCAGCCCTGCGGGCGTTCGGCCAAGATAGTCGCACGCGGCGGGCCCCCGCGGAGGCGACCGGGCGGGGCCCGCCGGGTCACGCTATTCTTCGCCCCCCTCTTCGCCCCCGGCCCCGGCCGCAGCATGGCTAAGCGAAAGCTACGCTTCCTGCCGACCCGGGCCACGTTTGAGCTGGGCGAGCAGCTGGGGGCGGGCACCGTCGGCGTGGTATACCGCGCTACGAGCCCCGACCTGCCGCGGCCGGTGGCCGTGAAGCTGCTGCACCCCAGCGTCTCGGGCGACGAGAAGATCGTCGACCGCTTCGAGCGCGAAATCACCATCATGGAGCGGCTGAACCACCCGCACATCGTGCGGCACTTCGGCGGCGGGGTGCTCGACGGGCAGTACTTCTACGCCATGCAGCTGCTCGAGCACGGGTCGCTCAAAGACCTGCTGCAGACACGCGGGCCGCTCCGCTGGGCGGTGGCCGCGGCCTACGGCGTGCAGATCGCCTCGGCCCTGCAGCACGCCCACAACCACGGCATCGTCCACCGCGACCTGAAGCCCAGCAACCTGTTCTTCGACGACGCGGGCGACCTGGTGCTGGGCGATTTTGGCATCGCCCGCGACACGTTCGACCGCGACATCACGGCCCACGGCGTCACGGTGGGGACGTACGCCTATATGTCGCCGGAGCAGATCACGGCCGACGCCCGGATCGACGGCAAGGCGGACCTGTACTCGCTGGGCTGCGTGATGTTCGAGATGCTTACCGGGCGGGCGCCGTTCCAGGGGGCCAACTTCGCCCAGGTGTGGGAGCAGCACATGAACGCCACGCCGCCCACGCTGCGGTCGCTGGGCGTCGACTGCCCGGCGTGGCTGGAGGGGCTGATCGGCAGCCTGCTGGAGAAAGACCCCCGCAAGCGTCCGTTCAGCGCCCGGGCGGTCGAGGGCGTGCTGCTCGAGCGCCTGCTGGACGAGTTCGGCGAGGCGGGCGCGCGGCAGCTGGTGGCGGCCAACAAGCCCGACGCCCGCCAGCCGGCGCCCGACCCCCAGCCCCGCGTGTGGGTGCTGCTGGTCACGCTGGCCGCCATCGCCGCGGTGCTGATCTACTCGGCGTTGACCGCGGGCTAGCCGGACGCCGCCCCTGCCGCCAGGTCGGCAAGGCTTTGCGTGGGCTTCATCGTTCTTTCATCGATGGCCGTCAGAGTCTCGCCCGTCAGACCGCCAGCCGCCCTTTTTGTTGGCGGCCGGCTGGTTCTCCAGCGGCCCGGCGTGTGCCCGGCCCACCCTGCCCCCGTAGCAACGACGAGTAGACCAAATGAAGCGAAGCACATTGGCGTTCTACCTCACGGTGCTGGCCGCCTCGCTGTGCGCGACCGCCGCGCCCGCGAGCGCGATCTTCCGGATCACCGAGGTCTACACCGGCATCACCGGCGAAGACGGCACGCCGGACTGGATCGAGGTCACCAACTTCGGCGACATGGACGGCGACACCGGCGTCCTCTTCTACGACGACGAGAGCCTTGAGGTCATCCCCGAGGCGCAGCTGCCCTCGATCCTGCTTTCGCCGGGCGAGTCGGCCGTGTTCCTCGTGACGGATGACGCCAGCTTTGCTTCCATCCGCGAGTTCCTGACGATCTGGGGCACAGGTGTCACGAACGTTGGGTTCGTCCCCGACGGCGGCGGCCTGAGCCAGAACGGCGACACCGCCGCCATCCTGCTGGCCGATGGCACGGTGGTTTCGTCGGTGAGTTTTCCGCCGCTGCCGTCGTCGAACACCGCCACCATCCAGCCGGTCCCGCAGCTTGGCCTTTCGATTCTCGGCGAGCGTGGGGCTTTTGAGTCGAACCCGTTCTTCAACGACAACATCGGCACGGGCGACGAGGGCATGGAGATGATCACGCTGGTCGGCTCGCCCGGCCTGTACGTCCCCGTGCCGGAGCCCGCCTCGGCGTTGCTGGCCGTGCTGGCCGGCGTCGGTGGCGTCGCTGGCGCCCGCCGCCGCAAGTGACTCCCGCGGCGGTTCTTAAAAGCCAACTCACAAAACCGAAAGCCGGGGCAGGCGATCGGCGTTTCACGGCCGATTCCGCAGACATCGCCGCAAAAGACCAAGGTTTTGTTCGGCCGCTCTTAAGCCGCCGCCCGCCGTTCTGCTCCATAACCTGGCCGCCCGGGCACGCCCGGGCGGCCAGTTGTTTTTCCCACCGGCCGCGTGGCCCCTCTCGGAGACCAAGCCCATGACCAGCCGCCCCCTGCCGCTACTGTGTGTGCCGCTACTGGCGCTGCCGCTGCTGCTTGGCGGAGCATCGCCCGCGGCCGCCGTTGAGTTCCGCTTTGGCACGAACGAGGGCAACGCCATCAACGGCCGAGCCGCCGCTACGCTTACCGGCGGGGGCTTTGCCCTGTCGCTTGGCACGACGGCCCCGGGCGCGGTGATCGCCGAGATCAGCCAGTCCGGCATGGGCGTCAACTCCGGCGCCATCGCCGGCGTGACCGACGGCTCGACCGACAAGTTCGACCTGCTCGGCGGCGTATCGCCGCTTTCCGGCATGGGCGAGCAGATCAGCTTCTCGTTCGATCAGCCCGGTGTGTTGACCGGCCTCGACTTTGACGGCGTCAAGGACGAGGACTACGAATTCTTCTTGCTGCAGACCGCGACGAGCACCGACCTGTACTTCTTCGATTCCTTCGCCGGCTCCACGGCGGACCCGAGCCTGATCGACGTGCCCGGGATGGTGGTCTTCTTGCAGGAAGACCCACAGTTGGGCGGCGGCAGCCCGATCGACGACCGCAGCCCGACGCTCGCCATCCCGTTTGCCGCCGGGCAGGAGTTCTTGCTGACCTATGGCGAGCTGGCCGTGGGCGGCGGCGGCAACGGGGCCAGGCTGCAGGGCATTACCGTCCGGGCTGTGCCCGAGCCCGCGGCCGCCGCACTGGTCGGGTGCGTGCTCACCCTTGGGACGGCTGGGCGGCGGCGTGCGACCTGAATGCCATGAAAAAGCCTCCGCTTCCGGTCTCGGAAGCGGAGGCATGTCTTGCAGCGGCGTGGCCGGCCAGCCGGCGTTCAGGCGTTGCCACGGCGCCGGGCAAGCAGCACAACGCCTGCGGCTGCAAGCAGCACGGTGCTGGGTTCCGGCACGGCGCCGGATTGCTGAGGGGCGGCGAAGCTCGCGCCGCTCAGCGGGCCGCCGAAGTTGGTTTGCCAAAGTGCCAGGTCGAGCCCATCGACCACAAAGTCGTGGTTGTTGTCCGCGGGCGGGTGGTTCTCCTCGTCGCCCACGGCGCCCAGGCTGTTCCGCCACGCGGCGTAGTCGGCGCCGTCGACAAAGCCGTCGTCGTTGTAGTCGCCGGTGATGTAGTTCGGCCCACCGAGCGAGTCGGTCAGGATCGTGCCGTAGGGGACGCCCTGGTTCGTTTCGACAATGGCCGGCTGCGGGGCGGGTGTGTTGTCGTTGTTGTCGTCGGGCGGGTGGTCGCCCGCCTGGCGGTAGTCGCCCTCGTTCTGGTAGCCGGAGCGGTTGTCGATCGTCAGGTTCGAGACGTGCCAATCCGCCGCGGTCGAGCCGGTAGAGTTGCCCCAGCGGCCCAGGTACTCGATCTCGTAGGGCAGGCTCACAATCACGCCGCCGGGCTGGGCCGTGGCGCCGGTGCTGCCGGCGTCTTGGAAGTTGATGGCCGCGTAGAACTGCACGTTGTTCTCGCCCGGCTCCGAGGCGCCGATCGAGTCCAGGATCGTCCAGCCGGGGGCGCCGGTGGCGACGTCCAGCACGCCGTCGTTGTTGGCGTCGAGGTCGTCGGAGAGCGTGGGGGCTTCGCCCGTGTCGTTGCGGATCAGGAAGGCCGAGAACGCAGCGTTCTCCGTGCGGCCGTCGCCACCGTCGTCGGAGTGGCCGATGGTGCTGGCGGCGCCGCTGCCAAAGCCGGGCGAATTGCCAAAGGGCGGCAGCAGCGGCCCCTCGTTGATGAAGTTGTTGGACGTCGGCAGCGGCGTAAACGGGCTGCCCTGCTGGCGGAGCGTCAGGTAGCCGGTGTCGCTCAGCGTGAAGCCGCCCAGGTCAAAGATGTTGTCGATGCCGCCCGGGCCCTCGTTCAACTCGCTCTCCAGGAAGATGAGGTAATGGTCTTCGAGCGACAGGCCGGGCACGCCGCGGAGCTCGATGTACTCGCCCTCCTGGCCGAAGCCGCTGGGCGGGTCGTAGAAGATCTCGTTGATCAGCACGTCTTGGGCGGAAGACTGAGCTAGCCCGCCGCACAACGCCACGGCGGCAAACGCCAGCAGCACGCGTGGGCGTAGCCTCACCGGTCCTTCATGGTGTTGCATTCTCTTGGGAGCCTTGTTGGTTGGGTTGCACGGGACAGAACCTACGCCCACGCGTGGCGCGCAGAGCCTCGCCAAGCTGAGCGGCCGGGGAATTTAGGCGGGCCGGTCGGGCGCCGCGGCGAAGAGAGCGTGAAGTTTCAGTTAATCGCCGCGGCGGCGGCGTGGCTCCGCTTTTGCCGGCCGGTTGCATCCGTATACTCACCGCGCGTCCGCGGAAGCGGTCCATGGCGACGCGTCCGGTTTGTCGCTTCCGACGGTTGTTCTGCGTGTGTTCTTTCGGCCCCAAATTTTGGTGCGGGCAGATGCTGCCCGTAGCGTGATGCCCCTGCCCCGCCCGGCCGCGTGTTGCTGTAGTCGCCCCACGCGCAACGCCTTTACGCTGGTAGAGCTGCTGGTGGTGATCGCCATCATCGGCGTGCTGGTCGCGCTGCTGCTGCCGGCCGTGCAGTCCGCTCGCGAGGCGGCCCGACGGATCCAGTGCGCGAACAAGATGAAGCAGATCGGCCTGGCGCTGCTCGGGCACCACGACACCAACAAAGAGTTCCCGCAGGGCGTCTACTCGGCCCGCAGCGACGCCGGCGCGGGCTTCCCGCCCGAGGACGGCCTGGGGTGGGCCACGCGTCTGCTGCCGTACCTGGAAGAGCAGCCCACCAGCGATCAGCTGGTAAACAACGGCATCAGCTTCGCCACGCTCAACTTCGACGGGAACCCGTGGCAGCCGGCGATCTTCATCGCCGCAGACCGCAGCAACAACCTGCCCATCCAGGCGGGGACGAACGTCCTGAGCGCGTTTATCTGCCCGTCGGTCGACCTGCCGACCACGGCGCCCGGGCCCGAGTTCTACCGCAGCGATGTGACGGGCCTGCGGGCGCCGTATTTCAACGTCGGCCACGCCGTGAGCCACTACAAGGGGTCGCGCGGCTACTGCGACAACGGCCTATTCCTCAGGGCCGAGGAGGCCGAGAACGCCGCCGTGTGCCGGGAGGTGGACTACAACGGCGACGGCGTCTTGGACGAGGTGCGCAAGAAGCCGATGCGGCGGCTGAATGTCCGCATCAAGGACATCACCGATGGCACGTCGAAGACCATCGCCACGGGCGAGGCGGCCTACACCGTGCGGCCTCGCGACTTCCCGACCTGGATTGGCTCTTACAACGAAGACGGGGCCGTGCTGTTTGCGCAGCGCGAGGTCATCAATTGCAACCTGGGCCCGGCCACGCACCCGCTGTCTGCTTTTGATGAGTCGCGGCTGCCCGGCGGCAATCAGACGGACGACTGCGCCATCGGCTGGCACCCGGGCGGCGTGCACTTTCAGTTCGTGGACGGGTCCGTCCGCTTCTTGTCCGAAGACGTCACGCTGCGGGTCTTCGCCCTGCTGGGCGACCGCCGCGACGGGGAGATCATCGGTGCCCTTCCTTAGCCAACCGCTGCGTGACGTTTGCCGCCCTGCGTTCGAAGGGTTGCGGCGTATGGCCTTGCTGCTGTGCCTGCCTGCCGGCCTGCTGCTGGCCGGGTGCAGCCAGGCCCCCTACGAGCTGGCGCCGGTGACCGGCGTGCTGACCATCGACGGCAAGCCGTTTGCCGCCGGCAAGGTGATGTTTTCGCCCACGGCCAAGGGCGGCTCGATCGAGGGGGGCAAAGCGGCCTTCGGCCTGCTGGACGACCAGGGCCGCTTCTCGCTCAGCACCTACCGCGAGGGAGACGGCGCCGTGGTCGGCAAGCACTGGGTCATGCTGTACTCGCTGGACGACCGCCGCACCGACGCCGACCGCCGGGTGCCCCGCTTCAAGCGGGTGCCCGTCTACGACACGCCGGTCGAGGTCGTGGCGGGCGAGGCCAACGAGCTGACGCTAGAGATGAGCCTTAGCCAGTTCGGCACGCCCGGGCGGCGGTAGCGGCGCCGGCGTCTCTGCGTGCAGACGCAGGGCGCCCGCGGGCGTCGGTTTCCTGCTCGGCGGGTGCCGTCAAGCCGGGCTTGGGTGCGGGATTACGGCTGTCGCTTCTCGCGCGGGTCGGGGTCTTCTAGAATACGCGGTTCGCGCTGCCGCGAACGCAGCACCCCCCGCCCCACCGACGGGCCTGCCCCCACCGATGGGCCCGCCTCAGCGAAGGACCGCCCCGCCCTCGTATGCCCGCCTCCGACATCGTCATCCGCGGCGCCCGCGAGCACAACCTGCGCGGCGTCGACTTGGTGCTGCCACGCAACAAGCTGATCTGCCTGACCGGCGTGTCGGGCAGCGGCAAGAGCTCGCTGGCGTTCGACACGCTGTACGCCGAGGGGCAGCGGCGGTACGTCGAGAGCCTGTCGACCTTCGCCCGCCAGTTCCTGGGACAGATGCCCAAGCCGGAGGTCGACCACATCTCGGGCCTGAGCCCGTCGATCTCGATCTCGCAGAAGTCTTCTGGCAACAACCCGCGGTCTACCGTTGGAACGATCACCGAGGTCTACGACTTCCTGCGGGTTCTGTACGCCCGCGTGGGCCAGGGGCATTGCCCCAGCTGCGGCAAGGTGATCACGGCGCAGTCGAGGGAGCAGATCATCGGCCGCATCCTGGCGATGCCACCGAAGTCGAAGCTGCTGATCCTGGCGCCGGTGGTCAAGCAGCAGAAGGGCGAGCACCGCGACCTGCTGGAGGAGCTGCAGAAGAAGGGCTTTGTCCGCGCCCGGATCGACGGCGAGGTGGTCCGCCTGGCGGACGATCAATCGCTCGACCGGCAGCTGCGGCACGACATCGAGGTGGTGGTCGACCGGCTGACGGCGGGCCCGTCGATCCGCGGCCGGCTGGGCGAGGCGGTCGACACCGCCCTGTCGGTCGGCAAGGGGACGCTGATCGTCGCCACCGACGCGCAGACTCGTGACGGGCAGGCTGGCGACGGCGGCGTGAGCCAGGCGCCCGGCGAGGCCCAGTCGCCGCCGCCCGCGTCAAAAGCCAAGAAGACCAAGCGGCGCCGCGTCGGCACCCGGCCGGGCGACACCGTGCTGAGCGCCGACTTCGCCTGCACCGACTGCGGCCTGAGCTTCGACCCGCCGACCCACCAGCTCTTCAGCTTCAACTCGCCGCAGGGCATGTGCCTGACGTGCGACGGGCTGGGCGAGTTCTACTCGTTCGACCCCGAGAAGCTGATCGAAGACCCCTCGAAGTCCTTCTCCGGCGGGTGCATCGCCCTGGTGGACAAGTGGAGGGACCTGGGGCGGTGGAAGCGGCACATCTTCAAGGGCGTCGCCGACACGATGGAGCGGAAGCTCGAACTGGGGGAGGGCACGCTGCTAGAAACCCCCTGGCGGGACCTGCCCCAGGAGCTCCAGCACATCTGGCTGTGGGGCACGGGCGACGAGCACATCACCTTCACCTGGCGGGCGGGCCGGGCCAGCCAGAAGTACGGCGGCACGTTCGACGGCGTCGTGCCCGAGCTGCTCGAGAAGTACCGCACCACGCAGAGCCCCATCCAGCTCCGCAAGCTGGAGCAGTACATGCGGGTGCTCGAATGCCCGGACTGCCACGGCGCGCGGCTCAACGATCAGGCGCGTGCCGTGACGATGACCACCGCCGCCCCGGCGTTCGCCGACAAGCCCGCGCTGAACCTGCCCGAGGTCTGCCGCCTGCCGGTCTCCGACGCGGTCGAGTTCTTCGCCGAGCTGCGGCTGAGCGACGCCCAGCAGTTCATCGCCGCGGAGCTGCTCAAAGAGATCCGCGGCCGGCTGGGCTTCCTCACCGGCGTGGGGCTGGAGTACCTGTCGCTCGACCGCACGGCGCCGACGCTCTCGGGCGGCGAGTCGCAGCGTATCCGCCTCGCCGGCCAGGTCGGCTGCGGGCTGGTGGGCGTCCTGTACATCCTCGACGAGCCCTCTATCGGCCTGCACCCGCGGGACAACGACCGGCTGCTCGAAACGCTGGAGCGGCTCCGCGACCTGGGCAACACGGTGGTGGTCGTCGAGCACGACGAAGACACCATGCGGGCGGCCGACCACCTGATCGACTTCGGCCCCGGCCCGGGCGTGCGGGGCGGCTACGTCGTGGCCGAGGGCAGCGCCGCCGACATCGCCCGCGCGAAGAAGAGCCAGACCGGCGCGTTCCTCGCCGGCAAGCGGAAGATCGAGGTGCCGGAGCGGCGGCGGCTGTCAGCCGGAGCGATGAGCGATGAACGCGAATCGATGAATGGCACTGAGACATCGTTTATCGTTCATCGTTCATCGCCTCAGGAGCCATGTCCGAGGTTGCGGGTCGTTGGCGCTCGGCACAACAACCTGCGCTCCGTCGACATCGAAATCCCCCTCGGCGCCTTCGTCTGCGTGACGGGCGTCTCGGGGTCGGGCAAGTCGTCGCTCGTCAACGAGATCCTCTACAATCAGCTCGCGCGCACACTGCATCGCTCGAGCGCGGTCGCCGGCGCCCACGATCGCATCGAGGGCGTCCAGCACATCAACAAGGTGATCCGCGTCGACCAGTCGGCGCTCGGCAACTCGCCGATGTCGAACCCGGCGACCTACACCGGCGTGTTCGACCTGATCCGCCAGCTCTTCGCCCAACTGCCCGAGGCGAAGCTCCGCGGCTACCAGGCGCGGCGTTTCAGCTTCAACGTCGCCGGCGGCCGGTGCGACGAGTGCGAGGGCGCCGGCCAGCGCTGCGTCGAAATGCACTTCCTGCCCGACGTGTGGGTCGAGTGCGAGACCTGCCACGGCGAGCGCTACAACCCCGACACGCTGGCGGTCCGCTACCGCGACAAGTCGATCGCCGACGTGCTAAGGATGTCGTGCGGCGAGGCGCTCGGGCTCTTCGAGAACATCCCC
>JBCCQL010000019.1:0-17558 GCA_039024355.1 Planctomycetota bacterium | reverse complement strand
CGCCCGTCACGCTGGTGGAAACGGAGCAGCTCATAGGTGCCGCCGCCGACCGAGCGGAGCAGTGTGCCGGCGAAGCGGCCGCGCGACCCGATCGAGTTCTGCAGCCCTTGCTTGAGTTGTCGCGCGTTCTTGCTGCCGACCGAGAGCGAATCGACGACCCGATCGATCATGCCGTCGGTGTCGATCAGCGCAGAGATCGCCGCGGCGTTCTTGTCGGCGAAGGCCTGCTCGAGCTTGTCGGCGAACGCCTGTTTCGCTGATTCATCAAGGCCCGCGGCCGAGGCGCCGCCCCTGTTTCGCTGGGCGATCTCGTCTGCGATCGAGCGCTTGGGCGGCTGCTTGGCGGCCTGCTGCGGTTTGTCTCCACCGCCGCAGCCCGGTGTGCCGAGCATCAAGCCGGCTAGAGCCAGCGTGCTGAAGACCTGGGCGATGCGGCGGGCGCTGGCGGGCGGCGGGGTCTCGGTTGCTGCCTTCATGGGATTGCAGGCCTTGCCGGTGAGGTGGGCGGAGCGGGGTCGCCCTAGAGCCTATCCAAAGCCACGCGGCGGCAGTACCAAGCCGGGCAGATTTGCGGCGAACTGCCTTACGCCGCGTCGCGACGCCGCCAAGGGCGTATGCCCACCTCGCAGGGTGTGTGCCCGCCCCGCTGGGTGTGCCCGCCCCGCAGGGTGTGCCTGGCGCTGGCAGTTTTACCCCGGGCACCCAGGCCGGCTACTCGGCGGCCGCCGGCTCGGCGGGCGGGAAGGCGCCGGCGTCGACTTCGGCCACCGGCTCGGCCACAGGCGCTGCCGCAGACTCACCGGCGGGCTCGGTGACGGGCTCGGCGGGGGCCGTGTCGGCCGGTGCGGCCGCGGCGTCGCCGGTTGCATCGCCCGCCGCATCGCCCGCTGCACCGTCGCCGCCGCCGCGGGGCGTGATGATGATCTTGTCTTCCACCACCTCGATGCTCTCGATCTGGCGCAGCTTCTCGGCCACCTGCGGGTCTTTGTACAGGTCTTTCGCGAAGTTCTGCTGGCGGAATGGTGTGATGAATGCTTCGGGCAGGGGCTGGCCCTTCACGGTGGCGTCCTCCAGCGTGACGATCAGCACGCCGTCCTCCATCGAGACGCCGAGCGTCGCCGATGCGTTGAAGTGGCGCCCGCCGCCGCCGGGGAGCCCTTCGGCGGGGATGGCCAGGTCGCCGGTTACCTTGCCCTCTTCGATGCGGATATAGACCTTGCCCCGCAGGTCTTCGTTGGCGCCGATCAGGGCGTTGATCTCATCGGCGGTGAAGACCATCTTTTCGACCGGCTTGCCCTCGTCGATCGCTGTGGTGAGGGCCTCGACACGTGCCTCGACCTCGGCCACCTCCTCTTCGCTCATCTCGACGATCGGGATCTCGGCGGGGGCCTCGTCGGTGTACGCCTCGACCTGCCCCTTGGCGAAGGAGTACGCCCAGAAGCCGCCGCCGACCACCAACGCCAGCAGCAGCGCCATGCCGATGCCGGCGATCAAGCAGCCGTAGAAGAAGCAGCCGCGGCCCCGCTTCTCGGGCGGGGCGGTGGGGGCGTCGTAGGCGTTTGACGCGTCGTAGGCGTTGGGGTTTTGGTGGGCCATGGCGGGCGCTGTTGTGGGTGTGTGATTATGGTCGTTTTCGGTCGCTGTCTGGCCACGCGGCGCCGCTCGTCTGACGCTGTTTGATCAGACGCCGTTTGGTCAGACGCCCTTCTTCGGCCGCGGCACCTTGGCCTTCTTCACGCCGCGGCGGCCCTTGCGGCCCCGCTTGCCGGACTTCTTCAGCTGCTCCTCGACCGACTTGACGCTCTGGCCGATGCTCTCGCGCATCTTCTCGATGCGGTCGCGGATCACGGCCGCCCGCTCGAACTCCATCTGCCCGGCGGCCTCCATCATCTCGGCCTCCAGCTCGTTGATGTACTCTTGGGTGATGTACTGCGTCTCGTCGTTGTTGCCCACCGCGGCGTTGGCCGCGGCGTGGGCGGCGGCCTCGCCCTCGATGCCCGCCTTGATCGCCTTCTTGATGGTCCTGGGCGTGATGCCGTGCTTCTTGTTGTATTCCTCCTGCACCTTGCGGCGGAGGTCGGTCTCGTCGATCGCCCGCTGCATGCTCTCGGTCACCTTGTCCGCGTACAGGATCACGCGCGAGTTGATGTTGCGGGCCGCCCGGCCGATGGTCTGCATCAGCGAGGTCTCGCTCCGCAGGAAGCCCTCCTTGTCGGCGTCGAGGATCGCCACGAGCGACACCTCCGGCAGGTCCAGCCCCTCGCGCAGCAGGTTGACGCCCACCAGCGCCTCGAACTTGCCCTTGCGGAGGTCCTGCAGCAGCTCGACACGCTCGAAGGCGTCCAGCTCCGAGTGCAGCCACTTGCATTGCACGCCCTGGTCCACCAGGTAGGCGGAGAGGTCCTCGGCCAGGCGTTTGGTCAGGGCGGTCACCAGCACCCGCTCGCCGAGGGCGGCCCGCTCCCGGATGGCCTCCAGCAGGTGCGGCACCTGGCCGCGGGCCGGGCTGATCTCGATCACCGGGTCCAACAGGCCCGTCGGGCGGACGATCTGCTCCACCACCTCGCCGCCGGTCTCCTCCAGCTCGTAGTCGGCGGGCGTCGCGCTGACGTACACCACCTGCTGGATCCGCTCCTGCCACTCCTCGAACTTCAGCGGCCGGTTGTCCAGCGCGCTGGGCAGGCGGAAGCCGTGCTCGACCAGCGTGGTCTTCCGCGCCCGGTCCCCGTTGTACATGGCGCCCACCTGCGGCACGGTGGCGTGGCTCTCGTCGACGAACAGCAGGTAGTCCTTCGGGAAGAAGTCGAACAGCGTGTTGGGCGTCGCCCCCGGCGGCCGGCCCGACAGCGGCCCGCTGTAGTTCTCGATGCCCGGGCAGTAGCCCATCTCGAGCATCATCTCGATGTCGTACCGCGTGCGGGCGTTCAGCCGCTGGGCCTCCAGCATCTTGCCCTGCTGCTTGAACAGCTCCAGCCGGCCGGACAGCTCCTTGCGGATGTTGCCCACCGCGTGCTCGATCCGCTCCTCCGGCAGCACAAAGTGCTTGGCCGGGTAGATGTAGACCTCCTGCAGGTAGTCGATCACCTGGCCGCTCACGGGGTCGATGATCGAGAGCTTCTCGATCTCGTCGCCCCAGAACTCCAGGCGGTAAGAGAACTCCTCGTACGCCGGCCAGACCTCGACCGAGTCGCCCCGCACGCGGAACTTGCCCCGCGCGGGGTCGAAGTCGTTCCGCTCGTACTGGATGTCGATCAGCTTGGCCAGCACCTCGTCGCGGTCGACCTCGTCGCCCACGACCAGGCCGACCATCATCTGCTTGTAGTCGTCCGGCGAGCCCAGGCCGTAGATGCACGAGACGCTGGCCACCACCACCACGTCCCGCCGGCTGACCAGCGAGCTGGTGGTGGCCAGCCGCATCCGGTCGATCTCTTCGTTGATCGAGGCGTCTTTCTCGATGTAGATGTCCCGCTGCGGGATGTAGGCCTCCGGCTGGTAGTAGTCGTAGTAGCTGACGAAGTAGCTCACCGCGTTGTGCGGGAAAAACTCCTTGAACTCGCTGTAGAGCTGGGCGGCCAGCGTCTTGTTGTGGCTCAGCACCAGGGCGGGCCGCTGCAGCTCCTGGATGACGTTGGCCATGGTGAACGTCTTGCCGCTGCCGGTGACGCCCATCAGCGTCTGCGCCCGCCGGCCCGACTTCAGCCCTTCGACCAGCTGCTGGATCGCCCGCGGCTGGTCGCCCGCCGGCGAAAACTCCGAGGCGATCTGGAACTTGGGCATAGCTCAAGCGGGGGCGGGGCGAAGCGGATTTGGCGATAGAAACACAGCCGCGGGCGACCGCCCATCTTACGCGGCCAGCGGCCCGGCGAGTACGGGCCGACGGAAGGCCCGCGGATCACGCGAATACACGCGGATGCAAGCCAGCGGTGAGACAGCATGCCGGGCCAGAAACGATCCGGCTGGCTGTAGAGATGACAGGCTAGAGATTCGCGCGTATTCGCGCCAGTGGCGGGCGCAAACCGAACCCGCGGCGACCTCACCTCACCGAGAGACGCAGGTGCACAACTACCACCCGGATGGCGTAACGTGCACCGTATCGCCTAGGCCAAGCATCCACCGGCATTCAGGCCCGTGGCGTGCTACGCGGCGTCGGCGGACGGCTCGCCGCCGGCGCCGGAGTTTTCAGCGTCGCCATCTTCAGCGCCGGCTTCGGCGTCGCCAGAATCGGCTCCGTCATCCGAGTCCCCGGCGTCCGAGTCCCCGGCATCTGAGTCGCCGTCGCCCCCGTCGCCGTCGCCCCAGTCGTCGTCGGACTCGTCGTCCGACTCTTCATCGCCCCAGTCGTCGGAGTCTTCTTCTTGACCGTCGACGCTGGTTGGCTCGCCCATGTTGGCACGCACACCGTAGATGTGTACCAGCTCGCCACCCAAGTGCGCGGCGTTGGCCATCACCAGGTTGCCCCAGCCCAGCAGGCCCAGCACCACGAGGTGCGACGCGAACCGCGGCTTGAGGTCCACGCTCGACGGCTTGGCGTACGCCACGATCACCACCATCAGGTACACCGCGGCGATGCCGGCAAAGATGTTGCGCGCGAATTCGGTGCCCTTTTTGTGAGCGTCGGTCACCAGGTCGTACTCGTAGTCGGGGTCGAGCAGCTCGCTGTACTCGTCGGGCGCGAACGCGTCGTACGCGGCGTTGCCCGTGTCGGTGGCCACAAACGCCCCGGCCACGCCCATCAGCAACAGCAGCAACGCCGAGACCATCATCGCCCGCGAGCCGGTGAGCATCGCCAGCCCCACAAACAGCGGCGCCACGACGAACAGGGCGATCGGGAAGTGGACCACCAGCGGGTGATAGCCGTCCCATTCAGGCGGCAGCGTAGGCAGGGTGGGCATGGCGTGGGGCTCCCCGAGACGTGGGCGGCGGCTAGGACAAGGGGACACGCCGCCCGGGGGCGACGCGCACTTCCGCAACGCACTGTAGCGTAACCGCGGCGGGCGGCCATCGGTAGCGACACAACCGATGGGCGGCGGTAGCGCCCAGCGTGTGCGAAAGGACGGTGAAGGAGATGGGGGGATGCGCTGGGGATCAGGGGAATGGCGGACCTGCGGGGCAAAAGCGGTTGAGACAAGCGAGCGGCGTCTGCCTACGGATCATGCGTGTGTAGTGTTGCCGGGCCTGGACTTTGCCCGGGAGACTGCCGATTCGACGCGATTTTTTGCCCGCGCATGACGCGAATACGCGCGAATCTTCTACCCGCTGATTCGCGCGTATTCGCGTCATTCGCGGGCCCTTCGAATAGGCTCAGGAGCCCTTCAGCTTCGCTCGATTCCCTAGCCGTGTCTGACGGCGTCTCTGCGGCAGGCATCCCCCGTCATCCCAATCCTCTCCCCCATCTCCTTCCTCAAAAGCGTCTCACCTAGTGGCGGCGCCGCCCGGCGTTTGCTTCACCGGTCGCTGGCGGCAACCTGCTCGCCGGGCAGGGGGGCGAGGTACCGGCGGAGCTCGGCCAGCGTCTTGTCGCCGATGCCGCTGACCTGCAGCAGGTCTTCGGCCGTCTGGAACGGGCCGACGCGGTCACGGTGCTCGACAATCCGGCGGGCAAGCACCTCGCCCACGGCCGGCAGCTGGGCCAGCTCGGGCCACGCGGCGTGGTTGACGTCCACCAAAAAGCGGTACCCACGCGGCGGCGCCCGCTCGATGTTGATCAGCCGGCCGCGGCCGCCGGCCGCCATCCACCACACGCCCATGCTCGCCACGGCCAGCACCAACAAGCCGGCGACCCTACGCTGATCGGCGTCGCGGAGAAGGAGGTGGCGCACAGCGTGCCTGGCGGTGGGGCGGCGGCGGCCTCTGCGGGCTTCCCGGGGGTGTGGCCGCGGCGGGCGGCGCCGCACGGCGGTGTTGGGCCGAGGCCGCCCGCCGCCCTACTATAACGCAGCCGCGGGGCGGGTATAACGCAGCAGCGGGGCGCGCTTGCGAGCAACCCGCCGCCGCGTCGTCGCTTCCTGCCAAACCCACCGCGAGCGCCGCCCGTGCCGAGCGAATTCCCTCCCGTCCGCTGGGGCCCCGAAGTGGCCGCCGCGGCGCGTGTGCTCATCGAGTTGGCCAGGGACGAAGACCTGGCCGGCGGCGTCGACTGGACCACCGCCGCTACGGTCGACGCCACGCAGCGTGGCGAGGCGACGGTGGTCTCGCGTCAGGCGGGCGTGGCCGCGGGCATGGAGATCGGGCCGCTGGTGCTCCAGGCGTTCGAGGCCGACGCCCAGTGGCGGCCGCTGGTTGCCGACGGCGCCACCCTCGCGCCCGGCACGGCGATGGCCGTCATGCGGGGCAGGGCGGCCGACCTGCTGACCTGCGAGCGGACGGTGCTGAATTTTGTTGGCAAGCTGTCGGGCGTCGCGTCGCTGACACGCGCGTATGCCGATCGCATCGCCGCCGCGGGCGCCACGGCCCAGCTGTACGACACCCGCAAGACAACGCCCGGCTGGCGGCTGCTGGAAAAATTCGCCGTCGGCTGCGGCGGCGGCAAGAACCACCGGCTTGGCTTGTCCGAGGCGGTGCTGATCAAGGACAACCACCTCGCCCTGTCCGGCGAGGCGGGGCTGACCGCCGCCGACGCGGTGGGCCGGGCCCGCGAGGTCGCGGCTCAGCGGCCGGCGGCAGGCGACGCGGCCATGGTCGTTCAGGTCGAAGTCGACACGCTCGCGCAGCTCGAAGAAGTGCTGCCAGCCCAGCCCGACATCGTCCTGCTGGACAACATGGGGCCAGAACGGCTCGCCGAGGCGGTCGCCATGCGTGACGCGGCTGCCGGGCCGCACGGCCACCGGGCCGTCCTCGAAGCGTCGGGCGGCGTCAACCTTGACACCATCGGCAAGATCGCCGCCAGCGGGGTCGACCGCGTGAGCGTGGGGGCGTTGACGCACTCGGCAGCCTGCCTCGACGTTGGCCTCGATTGGGGCCTGGACTGGGGCCTGGATTGGGGCGACGCACGGGCCGCATCCGGCTGATACGGTCGCGTGGCAGCGGGTGGTAGCGGCTGCGGGTGCCCGAGAGCGGGCACAAGCCGATTTGACCCGGCCGAGCGGCGTTCTAGGTTTCGGTGTCGCGGGGCCCTTGGGGAGGGGCATCGCGGCGCCGACGCGGCGGGCCTAGCTGGGAGCTGAGGGGACCCCGCCGCGTCATTTTTTCTTTTTGCAGGCATCCTGCCGCGGGTGGCCGCTGTGTCGCCCCCGCGTCGCCGCTGTGCCGTAAGTCACGTGCAGGCAGCCCGGTTGGCCCGCCGGCAAAAGGCGATCCGCAAATCCTGCCCGGCTGCCGCGACCGGAATAATGCCGCCAAGCCGGAAAAATTGTTGACACACGGCGGGGGCCGCAATATTCTCGACAAATGCCGGCGGGGTTCTACCCGCGCCCACCGATCAGCCATGCTTTTTCCGCGGGAGTCGAACTCATGAATGTCAACCCGGCGGCGGCGGTTTGCATCGCCGTGCAGCAAACGGGCACACATTCGTGAGCGACGGTCATCTCCCACGAGACTTCTACTTGGCGGCGTCAGCACCTCGGCACAGCCGGAACGCTTTCGCAGAAAACAACGCCAACTCCCTCGGGCTGAGACGTTCGCCACACCGGGCGGTGGCTCTCGCCACGCACGGGCCCGCCAGGCTGCACGCAGCGCATCTCGCGTAACGCTGCTACTGCTGATTGAGCTGGACGGCCGCGGCCCGCATTCGAGGCCCACCGCCAGCGACGGCAACGCCTTGTTGCCGGCAGCCGCCGGGTCGCTCGCCACGCTTTCTGCCGTGGCCCCTCAGCACTCGTGATGACCGACGGCCGGTGGGATGCAGCCCCCGGCCGTTGATGACCGTCCCCATTTGACACGGCCGGCACGCGTGACCCAGCGGGTCCCAACGCAGCCCGCCAGCCGGCCCAAGGAATCAGCCATGTTTATCCGACCACGACGCCTACCAGTTTTGAGCCTCTGTGCAGCCGCGGTGGCCGCCATTGCCGGCAACGCCTCGGCCCAGACAGGCAGCTTCTCGTTCGCCGTTTCGCCCAGCGAGCCGGTGCTCGTCGCCCCGGACGACCCGGTGGTGCAGCACATCGAGTCGTGGGACTCGCCGCTGATGCGGATCATCAAGCGGAGCCGCCCCTTCATCGAGATCGTCAACACGTCGGACGAGGGCGTCCAGCTCACCGAGTTCCGCATGACCATCGGCGACGCGGACTTCAACTTCTCGGACGACTTCTTCGGCGCCTTCACGGTGCTGGGCGACAGCACGCCCGGCGTTGACATCAGCAGCACCACCGAGATGGGCGGCGACGAACTGGTGATCAGCTTCGGCGGCGGCGGGCTCGCCCCCGGCGAGGTGGTCCGCTTCCAGGTCGACATCGACGGCGACCCCGGGGTGCCCGGCATGTTCATCCACCCGGACTACCGGACTGTGTTCTTCGACATCTACGGCGACGACAACTCGGACAACTCGGTGCTGACGGCCAACTTCATCGCCACGCTCGACGGCGACCAAGAGCTGCAGGCGACCGGCGTGCAGCCGGACCTCGATAAGCCGGTGGGCTCGGCGTTCATCGCGCCGGCCATCCGCCCGTACTCGGTCATGGAGATGGTCGAGGTCACCGGCTTCGAGGACACGACGGTCGTCATCCCCGAGCCGTCGGCCGTGCTGCTGCTGCTGATGGCGTCGGCCGGCTTCGGCGCCGCGTTCATGCGTCGCCGGCTGGGCTGATCGGCCGGGGCTGATCCACCGCGCTGCGACGCGGAGCTGCAGACTTTTAGCCGCGTGCTGCACACGGGCGAGGGCGGTGGTTTTGCGCCACCGCTTTACGGCCAGCGACGGCAGAGCAAGCGTACGGGCCGCGAGGCCTCGGCCTCTGGTGCGAGCACTTGTCGGGGGCGCTATGCGTACACGACCGCGTATCGATTCCTGCGCCGGCGAGCGGTTTGTCCAGCGGGCCTGCACCCCGCCGGACAGCCACCGCCCCGCTGCCGGCGGCCACCGGCCGGCCCTAAAGTGCGGACCGGGCGGCGTGGCGGTCGCGTGTCGCGCTGGGCTCTTGCCGGCGGCGTGCCGGCAGACGGGGGACCCGCGGCGACGCGGCAGAGATTAGCGCCGCCGCGCTCAGCGCGGCCAACGTTAGAGCGACGCGGGAAGGGCCTGGGGACGGGCCCTTTCTGCTGCGCTGACGCCCGTTTTCTAGAGTTTTTGCCCGCGTTGCTTCACGGGGCCCCGGCTGGCTGCCCACCCTGGCCGATCCGGCCGGTGTGACGGGTCGGTGGAATTATGCCGAGAAACGGCAAAGTGGGGGTTCCCCGCTTACCGATCCTTACCACCGTCGCAGCGGTTGCGCCGACGCGTCTGTTCCCGCACGGGCGGCCGCGGCGTTATTGCCAACGACTCAGTGGTGGCAGCTGTCCGTTTTGTGGGCGCGGGAGGCGCCAACGGCGGTGCGGCCGCGGCAAGAATTACTCGGGGGGGAATTTCTGATGACACGCGATCTGCGCGCCTATTTTGCGCTCGTGGTCGGCATGACGCTGACCGCCGCCGCACACGCGGCCGAAGACAAAACCACGATCGGGGCGGCCTTCGGTGAGCAGGCGCCGGTTGAGAGGGCCCTGTTCAGCGGGGGCGACAACACCGTCAGCACGGCCGGCGTTGTGGACGAGCTCACCGGCGACATCAAGCTGACGCAGTTCGGCGCCGCGCTGCCGGGCGTCGGGCCCATCGGACCCGCGTCGGGCTGCAACGGGCAGTTCTTCGTCGGCGGCGAGTACCTCAACGTCCGGGCCAACTACAGCCAGGCCATCTCGTTCCTGACGACCGACATCAGCACCTCGCCGCCCAGCTTCACCTACAACCAGTTCGCCTACGACTACGACTCGTCGTTCCGCATCTACGGCGGCTACCGGGTGTGCGACTGCGGCTGCGAGGTCCGCTTCACGTACACCAGCATCGACAGCGGCGGGTCGTTCATGTCGCCCGAGCAGCCCGGCGACGGCTCGATGACGTTCACCGCGCCGTTCGAGGTGATCACCGGCGGCCCCGGCGACACCGTGGCCGGCACCGCCAACGTGAGCATCGACAACTACGACATCGGCTTCGCCAAGACCATCCCGCTGGGCTCGCCCCTGTGCTGCGACGCCGGCTGCGGCGACTGCGCCTGCACCGACGGGTGCGGCGGCTGCGGCTGCTGGTGCCCCGCGTGGGACATCACCTTCATGGGCGCCATCCGCGTGGCCGACGTCGAGGCGCAGCAGAACTACGTCTCGAACATCGTCAGCACCACCGTGGCGGGCCTGTCGAGCCGCGTGGCCACCAGCACCATGGACTTCCAGGGCATCGGCTTCCGCACGGGCCTGCTGGGCCGCCGGTACTTCGGCAAGTCGGGCATCGCCAGCATCTACATGCGGGGCGACATCTCGCTGCTGCTGGGCGACGCCACCTACACGGCCGTCGGCACCCAGTTCGCACGCCACACCATCAGCTGCACGCACGTGATCCCGGTCACCGAGATCGAGGCCGGCGGCACGATCTTCCTGACCCGCAACGCGTCGCTGTCAGCCGGCTACATGCTCGCCGCGTGGCACGACCTGGGCCAGAAGGCCGAGTACGACTTCGGCGGCAACGGCGTGCAGCTCGAGAGCTTTGACGACGCCAACATCCTGGGCCTCGACGGCTTCTTCATCCGCGGCGAGCTCGCCTTCTGAGCCCCGCGGGCGGAGCGAGCAACGCAACACGCATCACAGGCCGGCCCCGCTTGGGGCCGGCCTTTTTTGCTGCCACGCCGGCTGCCGGCTAGCGGATAGGCGGGCGTGGCCCGGCCGTTTATGCTTCCGGCAGTGCGGCCACGCGGCGTGGGCCCCGAGAACGCAGAAGCCAAAGGCCGAAACGTGAAGCTGCTGTTCCTCTGCACCGGCAACTCTTGCCGCAGCCAGATGGCCGAGGGCTGGGCTAGGCAGCTCAAGGCCGGCACGATCGAGGCCTTCTCCGCCGGGATCGAAACGCACGGGCTGAACCCGTACGCGGTGCGGGCGATGGCCGAGGCGGGCGTCGATATCTCTGGCCAGGAGTCGCAGACGGTGGCCGACATCGCCGCCGCCGGCGGGCCGACAGTGTTTGACGTGGTGGTGACCGTGTGCGGGCACGCCGATGAGCACTGCCCACGGTTTGCCGGGGCGCCACGAATCATCCACCGGCCGTTTGACGACCCGCCCCGCTTGGCCGCGTCGATCACGGACGAGGCAGAAAAGATGGCCCCCTACCGCCGCGTACGCGACGAGATCCGGGCGTTTGTCGCCGGCCTGCCCCAATCACTCGAAGGCCCAGCGTTTTCGGACCCACCGCTTTAGAATCTGACGCCTGATGGCCCGACACACGAAGACCTCACCCACGCTCCGCGTAGCAGGGCAATGGGCGTGCAGATTTGCCGGATAAATGGCGGAGCGGCGGGCGGCAAGGCGTTGCCGCCGGCTCGCGCTTTGAGCCGACGCTGCTAGCGGTTTAGCATCCGCTCGCGGCGGGAGCGACGCTGGGCACGCAGGCGGGCGCGTCGCTTGGTCTCGCTCGGCTTCTCGTAGAACTCGCGGATCCGCATCTCTTTCTTGATGCCGCTACGCTCGACCAGCTTGCGGAAACGGCGGACCGCCTCTTGCGCGGTTTCTCGGTCTCGGAGGGTGAGTTTGACCACCGGGCTCTCTTCTCTCGGTTCTTGTGCGGGGGAGGGTAGGGACGCGGCAACACCGGGGCGTTTCGGCCGCCGCCACGGTAGCCCTGCATCATAGCTTTCGGCGGCTTGCCGTGTCTAGGCGAGGCGCGACAAATCCCACGCGGCAGAGGCCGGTCGTACGCCCAGACGGACGGCCCCAGACGGACGGCCCCAGACGAACGGCAGAGCGCGGTAACGAGATGGCTCGGGATAGAAGCGACTACCGCACAGAAAACACGCCATCCCCCACATCCCCAGCCATCCCCCCATCTCCTTACCCGTCCTCGTGTGTCCGTGGGAAGCTCGTTGCTAGCCGGCGTGCCCAGCGTAGCTTGCCTGGCCGGCAGACGCGCCGCGACGCCTACAGGGGCCGCGATCGGCGCCGGGGCCGCTGCCGCTAAGCCTTGTCTTGGCGGCGGTTTACGCCCCGGCGAAACGGGCCGATCGGCTTCCGCGGGCCGCCCTCGCCGGCCGATTCTCTTGCGGCGGGGCGTGGCCGCCGGCTGGCTTCCCCCCTCACCGCCTGCCGCCCCAACCGCGTGCCGTACCCGATGCCTCACGCCAACCCCCAGGCGAACCCGATGCAGCCCGACCCCAAGCGTGATGGCGACACCGACACGCGCCCCTCGCCCGCCGCGGCAGACCGGCTCGAACAGATCGGCCGCCGGCACGACGACCTGCTCACACGCATCGACGAGCTCAACGACCAAATCCTTGCCGCGCTCGAAGGCCTGGGCCGCAGCGACGCGCCGCCGGCCGCCGACGCCGCGGCGGCGTAACGGGCCGCCTACTTCCGACGCTCCAAGCGGCCCGACTTGCTGATGGCCCGCAGCACCCGCAGGCCCAGCAGGCCGCTGAGCGCCAGCCCGGCCAGCCCCGGCAGCGAGACGCCGCTGAGCAGCCGGACCACCGGCCAGTCGGGCGTGGCGATGGGCCACACACTGCGGCTGAGCAGCAGCGAGGCGCCCAGGAACAACGCGCTGGTCATCATGCCCAGCACCAGCCGGTTGACCGAGGGCTCCAGGCCGCGGTGGTCGAGGTGGACGTCGAACTTGCCGCTCTGCACCTGCTGCAGGATGTCGCGTAGGCGTTGGGGGAAGACCTCGGCGAGCTGCTCGAACTCGTTGTAGATGCGGCCCGCCTTCTTGGCCCGCCGCAGCGGCGAGTACCGCCGGAGCATCATCTTGCGTTGCTGCGGCTGGATGACCTCTAGCAGCGAGAAGTTGGGCGAGAGCAGCCGGGCGGTGCCCTCGAGCTGCACCAGCATTTTCAGCAGCATGCTCACGGCGGCCGGCAGCGTGACCTGGCGCCGCTGGATGATCTCGACCAGCTCGGTGAGCGCGGCCGCCAGGTCGAGCCCGCCCACCGATTGGTTGCCGTAGTACTCGACGAAGTCGCCGATGTCGGCGGCCAGCTCCGCCTCGTCCAGCTCGGGCGGCGTAGCGCCGACGCGGACCAGCACGCTGGTCAGCCGCGACGGCTCGTTGGAGACCACGGCCACCACCATGTCCTCCAGGTCTTCGCGCATGGAGTCCGTCAGCCGGCCGACCATGCCGAAGTCGATCAGGCCGATCGCCCCGTCGGGCATCACCAGCACGTTGCCCGGGTGCGGGTCGGCGTGGTAGACGCCGTGGTCGAAGATCATCTCGGTGAAGACCTCGGCGCCGTGCCGGGCGGTTTCGCTGAGCTGCTCGCCCGAGTACAGCGACCGCAGCTCCGGGTCCGACGCCTGCCGCCCGTCGAGCCACTCGGCGGTCATCACCCGCTGGCTGCACAGCGTCTCGACGGCGGCCGGCATGCGGATGCGGTCGTCGCCCTCGAAGTACGCGGCGAACTGCTCCAGCCGGCGCCGCTCGTGGGTGAAGTCCAGCTCGCGGCGGATCGTCCGCTGGAATTCTTGGGCGGTGGCCACCGGGCGGTAGTTCCGCAGCTCCGGCAGCCGCTCGGCCAGCTCGGCCATGCCGATCAGGATGTCGCTGTCCACATGTACCCGCTCACGGATGCCCTCGTGCAAGACCTTGACCGCCACGGCCCGCCCGTCATTGAGCGTCGCCCGGTGGACCTGGCCGATGGAGGCCGACGCCACGGGCTGCTCCTCGAACGTGGCGAAGCACGCCTCGACTTCGCGGCCGAAGTCTTCGGCAATCACGCCACGCACCCACTCCACGCCGTCGGCCGGCGTGCCGCTCTGCAGCTTGGCCAGCTCCTCGGCCAGCGGCACGCCCACCTGGTCGGGCCGGGTGCTGAGCAGCTGGCCCAGCTTGATGAACGTGGGGCCCAGCTCTTCGAGCGCGCGGCGGATACGCTCGTCGCGGCTCATCTCGCGCAGCTGCTGGCCGTTGTTGTCCCGCAGCCAGCCCTGGCCGATGGGCAGCTCGAACCGGCTTAGCCAGTCCGCCAGCCCATACTTGCTGAGCACGCCCAGGATCTCTCGCCAGCGGCTGACGTTGCGGTACACCTGCGGGATGGTAGAGATTTTGATCACCCGCTCAGTCTACCCCGGCCAGTAGCGGCCAGCCATGCGAGGGCTTCGACCGCCGCTGCACACTCGGAAAGAAGCAGGCGGTCGGGGGGTCGGGGGGATGGACGGAAGGGTGGGGCGATGGCGGCACTGCGTTGTAAGGACGGCGCCAGAGAATCTGCTTGCTTCATGTTGGGTTGGGGCCGGCAACACATCTGCTGGCGGAGGGTGTGCTTGCTTGACCAGCGGGCTTGCGGGGAAGATGCTCACCGGCGACGGCGACACTGGCAACACCGAACGGGACGCAACCGATGAACAGTCTGCGGGGCAAACGCGCGACGCACACGCCCTGGCTGCCGCTGGCGGTGCTGGCCGCGGCGTGCGTGGCGGGCCCGGGCAGCGCGGCAGAAGAGGCGGACGGCCCGTCGCCTCAGCAGCCGTCGCCTCAGCAGCCGTCGCCCGAACAGCATTGGCCCCAGTGGCGGGGCCCGGCGGGCAGCGGCGTGGCCGAGGCCGCCGGCGTGCCGGTTGAGTGGGCCCCCGACAAGAACATCGCCTGGCGGACGCCCCTGCCCGGACCCGCCGGGGCGACGCCCGCCCTGTGGGGCGGCCGGCTTTTCCTCACCACCGCCGACGGCGACGACCTCAAGCTGCAGGCCTACGCCGCCGACACGGGGCAGCTGGCGTGGGAGCGGCTCGTCACGTCGGGCGACCGCAGCGTGTTCGGCGGCGAGGGCAACTACGCCTCACCCTCGCCCGTGACCGACGGCCGGCACGTGTTCGCCGCGATGGGCAACGGGGCCCTGGCGTGCTTCACACTCGATGGCGATCCGGTCTGGTCCGCCGACCTCGACCAGCGGTACGGCCCGCTCGAGATCCAGTTCGGCTACACGTCGACGCCCGTCCTCCGCGGCGGCCGGCTGTACGTGCAGATGATCCACGGCGAGGGCGACCCCGCCACGCACGAGGCCCGGGTGGTCTGCCTCGACTCGGCGACGGGCGACGAGCTGTGGGCCGTGCCACGCGTCACCGGCGCCAGCCGCGAGTGCGAGCACGCCTACACGTCGCCGCTGCTCTACGGCCGGGGGCCCACGGCCGAGCTGCTGACCCACGGGGCGGACTACCTGATCGCCTACGCCCCGGCCGACGGGCGGGAGCTCTGGCGGCTGGGCGGCATGAACCCGCCGGGGAACTACCAACCGACGTTCCGCTTTGTCGCCTCGCCGGCAGCGGGCGGCGGCTTGATCGTCGTGCCCACGGCCAAGGGCGGGCCCGTCTTCGCCGTGCGGCCGGGCGGGCGGGGCGACGTTACCGGCACCGGGCGTGTGGCCTGGAGCCTGCCCCGCGGCACGCCCGACGTGCCCTCGCCGCTGGTGCACGAGGGGCTGGTTTACTTGTGCGGCGAGAAGGGCACGCTGACCTGCGTCGACGCCGCCACGGGCGGGGTGCTGTACCGCGAGCGGTTCTCGCGGCAGCTGCACCGCGCGTCGCCCGTGCTGGCCGGGGGCAGGCTTTACCTGACCAGCCGCGAGGGCGTGACCACGGTTGTGGCGGCCGGCCGAGAGTTCAAGCAGCTCGCCGAGAACGACCTGGGCGAAGCCATCGGCGCCTCGCCGGTGATGGTCGGCCAGACGATCTACCTGCGGACCTTCGACGCGTTGTACGCCATCCGCGAAGCGGGCCCGTAGCGCGCCCGTAGCGCGCCCGTAGCAGGCCCGTAGCGGGCGTGCTGCGTCGCGGCCTCGCTCGCACGGGTCAGCCGCCCTCGCCCTCGGCCTCGCCTTCACCATTGGCCGGCGTGGCCCCGGCGCCAGCCCGCACGCGTGAGCCCCAACGCCGCAGCCTGTTGTAGGCGCGGACCGCCTCGAAGCCGACGCCCGTGATGAGCATCAGCGTGATGCCCGCCACCGCGGCGGCCACGACCAGCGCGAGCGTCACCGTGTAGGGCGAAGGCCAGGCCGCCCGAGTGGCGACCGCCAGCGGCAGCACCACCGCCACCGCAACCAGCACCGCGTTGAGCAGCATGCCAGCGCGGTACCGCCAGCCGGCGCCCGCTGGCGCAGCGGTGTTGCCACGCGTTGCTACGCTGGCGCCGGCCGCCGCCAGCCACGCAAAGCCGCACAGCATGCTGGCCGTGGCCAGCAGGTTGCACAGCAGCGACGCGTTGGCCAGCGTGTGCTCCGCAATGGCGTGCCGCACCGTGAGCCCGGCGCCCGGTTCGTAGGGCAGCGTGGCGACAACGACGGCGTCGCCCCGGTCGATCACCAGCCGCCCGCTGCCCAGCAGCCCCCGTCTGCAAGAAAGCCACCGTGCAGAGTCGCGTCCCCGCGGCCCTCGCTGCGACCAGATCGGCTGCTCGGGCTGTGCGGGGTCGATGACCAGGGTAGCGGCCGTGTGCGTCTGGTAACGCTGCACCAGCAGCCGGCTGCCGCCCGGCTGCCAAGCCGCCCGGTCCGCGGGCAGATCGGTACTGGTGAGCGTGGCGCCGCCGGGGCGATCCAGGTCGCCAAGCCAGAGCGTGCCGCTGCACACCGCCAACCGGTCGCCCCGCGCGCTGAACGCCACAACCGTCGCGCTGGGCTGGCCGGGCAGGTCTTGCTGCAAGGCGAGCCGCAGCCGCTCGGCGTCGATCAGCGTCAGCCGCGTGCCGGGCAAGTCCCCGTCGGGCCGCTCGGCCCAGACCGCCACCCATCGCCCGTCGGGCGAGCCGGCAACCAGGGCCCCGGTCGGGCTCAGGCCGGCTGCGTCCAGCGTCGGCCCGTCGCGACGCATCACGGCGGCGCCGGCCGGAGTCGCTACGCCGAGGTCGAACACCGCTGTGCGGATCGCGTCGCCGACGCGTCGCCACGCGAAGGCCCGCTCCACGCCCAGCGGCGTGCACTGCTCGCCCGGTTCGAGCGGCAGCCGCACGTCGGGCAGCGGCTCGCCACGCTCGTTGAGCGTGCTGATGCGGCCGGGCGAAGCGAAGCGTCGCAGGCGGGGCTGGCTGAGGTAGAGCAGCCAGTCGGCGCTGCCCGCCACCTCAAACTCCTCTCCGCCGGCCGGTCGCCAGACGCGGAGCGGCGTTCCAAAATCGGTGAGCGACGCACGCGCGCGGACCAGCACGGCGTCTTCACCCACCACCCGCACATCGACGTAGTCCGCAGCGGCTTCTCGTGTCGCCGTCTTCCGCCCGGCCGCAACGTCAAAGACATCGAGCCGCTGCTTGCCACCGGGCAGCCGTGTGTCGACCAGCAGTCGATCGGCGCCGAGCGGCTGCGTGGTCCGCGACGCGAACGCACCGGCGGGCAGCCGGCTGGGGGCTTCGAGGCAGAAGGCGATCACCGCCCCGCCGGCTAGCGTTGCCGCGGCGGCAAGAAGACGGCGAGCCGGGATGGTCG
>JBCCQL010000018.1:0-17565 GCA_039024355.1 Planctomycetota bacterium | reverse complement strand
GTTCACGAAGCCATGCGGACGCCTCCCGGACGGGGCGCACCTAGCGTGCGGCCTTTGGGGCCCGGCGGGGGTGTGCGGCTACGCACCGCTTGCGGTCGCCCCCGCCGAAGCTAGCCACACATCATGACCGCTGCGGCCCGCCCAGAAAAGGGGGCGTGCTGCGTCATTACCGCGGGCGGGCCTGCCGGCCGTGGCGCCCCGGCCACGCCGCGCCGGCCAGCAGCACCAGCAGCAGCGATGCGGGCTCTGGGGCCGCAGTGGCCACGCCGGCGGCCGTGTTGGGGGCGGCGCCGAAGTTCACGCGCCACTCCGCCAAGCTCCCGATGACATCGGTAGAGCCCAGCGAGTTTCGCCAGACGGCGTAGTCCGCCCCGTCGACGACCAGGTCGCCGTTGTAGTCGCCGGCCAGGGCGACCGGCTCGACGATCGACCAGCCGATGTCGGCCAGGGCCGCCGCGTCGAGCGAGGTCACCTCCTTGCGGGTCCCGCGTGTGATGCTGGGCGCCATCAAGGCTTCTTGCACGTCCGTGGTGCCGAAGCGTGTGCTGGTGACCCCCTGGGCGAAGTGCCCCGGCACAACGGGCGGCGCCCCACCGAACGAGGCGACGGCATTGGCGCCCGTGAACGTGTTCTGCGAGGTCAGGGCGTCCCACTCGTCGGCCAGGCCTAGGCCAAGCACATGCCCCAGCTCGTGCAGCGCGACCGAGAAGAAGTCGGTTTGGTTCGCCGGCGGGGGCGACTGCAGCCCGTAGTGCCAGGGGGTGCTGCCGTCGTTGTCGAACGTGAGGCTGCCGCCCCAACTGGCGAAGCCGGCGGCCTCGCCCCGCCGCTCGGCCGCGTCCTCAAAATCGGCGGTGATGGCGTCGATCGTGGGGATGTCGCTCGGGAAGCGCGAGCCGCTGAAGCCGACGCCCGCGGCCCCGGGGCCGCCACGGCCCGCGGTGTCGCCCTCGAGCGACCGCCCGCCTACGTAAACGACGTAGGCGTCCTGAGCGATCTCGGCGTCGACCACCGTTTCGATCTCGCCGGTGCCCGGGTGGAAGAAGCTGCTGCTCCAGGTCCACGTGAAGACCGCCGGGCCGTTGACGAACGGCGGGGGCGTCGAGATGGCCGAGAACGTGTCGGTGAGGTTCTCCGAGTAGAACGCGGCGGCGGCTTCGAGCGTTGCCGCGGCCTGGGCGCCGGCGCCGTCGGGGTTGCCGCTGCCGAAGAAGCCCTGGGTGTCGTACGTGTAGTCGATGACGATGTCGATCGCCCGTGCGTGGCCGCCGCCGGCCGCCGCCAAGAACGCCGCCACGCAGGCGCCCAGCAGAAGCCCACGCCAGGCCGTCACTGCAAACCTCGCCGACATCCTGTATCGCATCGCCGTCCTGTGCTTTGCCGTTGCCCGCGCTTGCCGTGAAAGCGGATGCAGCGGGCCGCCCGCCGTACGCCGCCACGGTACGGCCGCGCCGGTTATCGGGCAAGCGATTGGCGGCCGTTCGGTCGCTGCTTGGCCCGGCGGCCAAGCGCCCACACAGCGGCCCCCAGCAGCGGCACAGCGGTCGCCGGCTCGGGCACGGCGGCCAGCGCGGCGGCCAGCGCGGGGGAGACGTTCTGCCGCCAGACATCCAGGTCCGCGGCGTCGACGACGCCGTTGCCGTTGCCGTCGGCGGCAAGCTGCGAATCCGATCCCAGCGTGTTCCGCCACGCGGCGTAGTCGGCGCCGTCGACCAGGCCGTCGCCGTTGTAGTCGCCCGGCGCCGTGGCCACGGCGGTCAGCACCAGGGCGCCGGCGGTCTGGCTCAGCTGCCAAGCAACGCCGGGCAACTCGGGCGTCACGATCTGGTCGAACGCCCCGCTGAAGCCGCCGGCCGCGGCGATCAGCGGCAGCTGGTCGCCCGCCTCGATCAGCGGTCCGCCCGGCAGGAGCGAGACTTCGAGCGTGCCGGCCAGCGTCACGGCACCGCCGGACGCTACCGGGGCGCCGGTGGGCAGGTTTGCCGCTTCGAACACCAGGGCGAGGGTCGAATCGGCGCCCAGCACGATGGGGCCGGCCGCGTCGAGCTGCGCTCCGCCCGGCCCCGCGCTGCCGAGCGCACCACTGGCGTCAATCGCGAGCGTCTGCCCGGCGTCGAGCCGCAGCGGCGCCGCGTCGAGCGTGGCGGCGGCGCCCGCCGCGATGGACACGGTGGAGCCGGGCGCGAAGCCGCGTGTCGCGCCGGAGCCAAGCGTCTCGGTGTAGCTGAGGCCGCCGCCGGCCAGGGTGACATCGCCACCAAAATGGACGGCGCCGCCGATGTTCAGCAGCCGGCCCGTCGGCAGCACCTGCAGCCCGCCGGAGCCGGCGTAGACTTCGCCCCCGCTGGACACCGAGAGGATCGCCAAGCCCGACGCCGCGTCGGCGCCCACCGTCAGGGTCGACCCGTCGGCTTGGCGGAAGACGCCCTGCGTGGCCTGCAGTGAGGCGGTGTGGCCGGCCGCCCCCGCGGCGTTGATGGTGGTGTGCCCGGCGGCGACCTCGGCGCCGCCGGCGATGGTCAGCACGCTGTCGCGGTCGCCGGCCCCGCCGCCGATGCGGAGCACGCCGAGGTCGCTGGACGAGCCCGGGGCCAACGCCAGCTCGGTGTCCGCCTCGCCGCCGCCGGCGACGGTGGTGCGGGCGGCGGTGATCTCGACGCCCCCGCCCACCAGCAGCTGGCTGTCGCCGCCGACCAGCAGGTGGTCCGCGATGTGCAGCGGCGTCGTGTCGGTTGTGGCGCCGCCGGGCGGCCTGTGGAGCTGCGTGGCGCCGCTTTGCAGCAGCAGGTCCATCGGCGTGAGCGTGGCAACAACGCTCGCGGGCGGCAGCTCGACGCCCAGGCTTGCGTCGTGGTCGAAGAGGGCAGACTCGGCGGCGCAGCACGCCAAGCCGGGGACGGTCTGCGTCGACCAGTTGGCGGGGTTGTCGTACCGCCCGTCGGAGGTGGGCAGCCACTCGGCGGTGGTCTGGGCCGCCGCACCGCCCGCCGCCGCAAGCAGCATCACGCCGCAAAGGGCGTGCAAGGCGGCGGCCCCGGCGGCGGCTTCCAGGCAGGCAGGCTGGTGCGACAAACGTGGGGCCCTTCCATCGCTGCGAGGCCAGGGCAGACGGGTAACACGTAGGAGCTGGGAGTGACAAGCGACGAGCTACGAGACTAGCCGCCGCGACGCCGGGGGTCAAAAACCGGCCGCGGCCCGACCCTTCCCGGCCGCGTCCGCCCTGCCGCTACCGCAGCTGCCCGGCGACGATCGTCGCGTTGTGGCCGCCGAAGCCGAAGCTGTTGCTGATCACCGTTTTGATCGGGCGGGGCTTGGGCTCGTTGGGCGTGTAGTCCAGGTCGCACTCCGGGTCGGGCGTGAACTGGTTGATCGTGGGCGGGCTGACCTGGTCCGCCATCGCCTTGAGGCACGCGATCAGCTCGACGCCGCCGCTCGCCCCCAGCAGGTGGCCCAGGTGGCTCTTGGTGCTCGAGACGCTCAGCCGCATCGCGTGGTCGCCGAAGACTTGCTTGATGGCGATGGTCTCGGCTTTGTCGCCCAGCGGCGTGCTGGTGCCGTGGGCGTTCACGTAGTCGACGTCCGCCGGGTCGACCCGCGCGTGGCGGAGCGCCGTGGCCATGGCCCGCGCCGCGCCGCGTCCCTCCGGGTCGGGCGACGTGATGTGGCCGCCGTCGGCCGTCTCGCCCCAGCCGAGGATCTCGCCGTAGACCTCGGCGCCGCGTGCCCGAGCGTGCTCCAGCTCCTCGAAGACGAGGACGCCCGCCCCCTCGGACAGCACAAAGCCGTCGCGGTCGGCGTCGAACGGGCGGCTGGCCGTGGCCGGGTCGTCGTTGCGGGTCGACAGGGCCTTCATGTTGCCGAAGGCCGCGCACGCCATCTCGGTGCACGCCGCCTCGCTGCCGCCGGTGATCACCACGTCGGCGTCGTCGTAGCGGATGGCCCGGGCGGCGCTGGCCATGGCGTTGTTGGCGCTGGCGCACGCGGTGGCCACGGCGTAGTTGACGCCCCGCAGGCCGTAGTGGATCGACACGTGCCCGCTGGCCGCGTTGACAATCAGCTTGGGGATGGTGAACGGCGAGACCTTGTCCGGGCCCTTCTCGATGAGCCGGTGCATCTGGGCCTCGATCTCGGTCAGTCCGCCGACGCCCGACCCCAGGATCACGCCGCAGCGGAACGGGTCTTCCTTCGAGAAGTCGAGCCCCGCGTGGTTCACCGCGTCCACGGCGCTGACGATCGCCAGCTGCGTGAACCGGTCAATCCGCTTGGCTTCCTTGTGGTCGACGTAGCCGTCGGTCGAGAAGCCGTGGATGTCGCCGCCGAACTTCACCTTGTGCCGGCCGGTGTCGAAGGCGCGGAGCTCGTGGACGCCGCTCTCGCCGGCCAGGATCGCCTGCCAGAGCTTGTCGACCTGACTGCCCAGGGCCGTGACCGCGCCCATCCCGGTAACGACAACGCGTCGAGTCATGGTCTCACGCCGCCCGGCGCTAGTATCGGCGGCCTGCTCAAGAACAGAAAAAGGCGCCCGCCGGGGCCGTGGGGCCGCGGCCGGTGCGCCCGGTGTAAGTGCGTGCGTGCGTTGACGCCAGCCTGTACGCCGGCGACGATTCGGGGGCAGGCTGCTGCTGCCGGAGCCGGCTACGCATTACGCGGCCGGCTACTCGTTGTTTTCCTTCTCGATGAACTCCACGGCCTGGCCCACGGTCTGGATCTTCTCCGCGGCGTCGTCCGGGATGTTGATGTCGAACTCTTCCTCGAGTTCCATGACCAGCTCGACCGTGTCCAGCGAGTCGGCGCCCAGGTCGTTGACGAACGACGTTTCGGCGCTGATCTTCTCTTTGTCTACTCCGAGCTGCTCCGACACGATGTCGGTAACGCGTTCCATGACGGTTGCCACGTGACGTCTCTCCTTCGATCCGCTGTTGGTTGGGTGGTGTGTCGTGTCTCGCTGGCGGCCCAAAGCTGAGCGTAAGCCTGCCCGCCGGTTGTCGACCCGCTGGCGCTATTCGCGGCCTGACCCGGGCTCCGCGGCTCCTGAGCTACGCCCGCGTTGCAGACGCCACGCCGGCGGTGCCCAGCCCCCACGATGACAAGCTTCCGCGATGCTTAGCCGATGGGTGCCCCGTTTCGCGCAAGCGGGAGGTGTTCCGCGAGCGGCAGGCCCGCGGGGCCGCCTGGAGACGCCTCTGGTGTTGTAAGACGGTGTTGGTGCAAGGTTTCCGCCGCTGTGCGGTAGCTGCGGGCGGCTCAAAATAGAGGAACTCCGCAAGCGAGGTCAAGGTGTACCGGCTCGCTTTTGGGGTGTCCAGGTCGGTGGACTTCCGCCGGGCCATCGGCAGCGTGGCGATGGCTTCGCCCGTCTCGCGTGCCAGTCCGCCGAATCAGCCCGGCGGCCCGCCGCCCACGGGTCAGCCGGTCATGCCGCCATCGATCACCAGGACTTGCCCGGTGATATACGCGGCCGACTCGCTGGCCAGGTACAGCACGGCGTCGGCCACCTCTTCGGGCTCGCCCAGACGCTGCAGCGGGACACGCTGCTTGACGACGTCGTGGAAGGCGTCGCCGCCGGCCTCGGCCAGCACGTCGGTCATGTCCGAGTGGATAAAGCCGGGGCAGATGGCGTTGACGGTGATCTTGCGGCGTTTGCTGGCCAGTTCCTTTGCCACGGTCTGCGTGAAGCCGATGATGGCCGCCTTGGACGCCGAGTAGTTGGCCTGCCCCGGGTTGCCCATGATGCCCGAGATGCTTGAGATGTTGACGATTCGGCCCCGCTTGCTCCGCATCATCAGCTGCGACGCCCCGCGTGTGAACAGGAAGACCGACCGCAGGTTGGCGGCGATCACCGCGTCCCAGTCCTCGTCGGTCATCCGCGGCAGCAGCGTGTCGCGAGTGATGCCGGCGTTGTTGACCAGGATGTCGAGCTGGCCCCACGCCTCGGCGACCGCGTCGAGGGTCTTCTGCGCCTGCTCGGCGTCGCTGACGTCGCACGGGTAGACGGCGGCGTCGCCGCCGGCTGCCTTGATCTGCTCTGCGACCGCGTCGAGCTTCTCGACGTTGCGGGCAACGCACGCCACGCGGGCGCCGGCGGCGCCCAGCGCTAGGGCGATCGCCCTGCCGATGCCACGCGATGCGCCGGTGACCAGCGCTGTTTGGCCGGCCAGGTTCACGCTGATCCGGCTGCTGCTGTCTTCCGCCATGGTTCGCTCTGGCTTGGTCGGTTGGTTGTGTTGTGCGGTGCACGCTTGGCGAACGCCGGCGGCTAGCGGCGAGCGGGTGCCGCGGCCCGGCTCGGCCTACGCGGGCACGCTCTCAAACGGCAGCTTCCGCTGGATCCGCTTCATCAGCCCCCGCAAGACGCGGCCCGGGCCTATCTCGTAGCAGCCGTCGATAAGAAGCTCGTCGATGAGGTACCGCATCGAGTCGTGCCACCGCACGGGGCTGACCACCTGCTGGATGAGCAGCGATCGGATCTCTTCCGGGTCGTCGTGTGGCCGGGCGTCGACGTTCGATACCACCGGCAGCCGGGGCGGGGCGATTGTGGCGGCGGCCAGCTTGGCGGACAGCCGGTCGACGGCCGGCTGCATCAGCGGCGTGTGGAAAGCCCCGGCGACGGCCAGCGGCACGACCTTCATCGCCCCGGCCGAGGCGGCCAGCTCCGCCACCCGCTCGCAGGCCCCGTTGGTTCCGGAGACAACCGTGTTGCCCGGGCACAGCAGGTTGGCCACCTGCAACGTTTCGCCCTGCCGGGCCTCTTCGCAAAGCTGCTCGACCTGCTCGACCTCGAGCCCTAGGACGCTGACCATGCCGCTGGGCGAGGCCTCGGCCGCGTCCTGCATGGCGGCGCCACGCTCGGCTACGACCTCCAGCCCGTCCTCGAAGCCGATCGCCCCGGCGAACGCCAGCGCGGTGTATTCGCCCAGGCTCAGGCCGGCGGCCGCCGTAACGCCCTGCACAACCTCTGGCGAGTCGATCTTTAGCTGCTCCAGCGCCGCCAGGCTGCACACGTACAGGGCGGGCTGGCTGTAGACCGTAGAGTCCAGCTCCTCGGCAGGGCCGTTGGTGCAGAGCTTCAGCAGGTCGTAGCCCAAGAGGTCGGACGCACGCCCAAAGAGCGACGCCGCGGCGGGCGACCGGCCGCACAACTCGGCGCCCATGCCAACAACTTGGGCGCCCTGGCCAGGGAATAAAAACGCGGTGCTAGAGCCCATGGCGGCCGCCCCTCGGTCGGCGGGCGATCAGTCGGCGGGCGATCACGCTAGCCGCCCGGCGTGATCAGCTTGCAGAGGATCAGACGGGCTCAACCAGCGTGCGGCCCATGTAGTAGCCGCAGTTGTCGTTCGGGCACACCGCGTGCGGCAGCATCGCTTGGCCGCACTGCGGGCAGAGCTGCGTCTGCCGCGGCTTGATAGCGTCGTGGCTCCGGCGTTTGCCGGTGCGAGAGTTCGAGTGCTTCCGCTTGGGTACGGCCATGGCTCTGCTCGTCGTCTGCTTTTTGTCCGGTTTTCTTGCCCGGTCTTTTCGTGCTTTGCGTCTGCTGGATGTGACGCAGGCGTGATACCGTATCCGCGGCGGCGAGCGGGTGTCAATGGGCCCGCCACGGCGCCGCCCAATGCCGGTTGTCAGCTGCCGGGCGGGCTGCCGCACCTGGCTGTCCCCGCCAATGCTCCGCCGCTAACCAGCCCGTTCGCTATGCAGTCCATCCGCATCGCCCCGCTGGACTACCACTCCGCCGAGCAGCGCGACGCCCTGGTCGAACTGCTTGCCAGCTACGCCGACGACCCGGCCGCCGGGTCGGGCGATGGCCTTTCGAGCGAAGCACGGGCTAGCGTCATCGCCGGTCTTCGAGACCACCCGAAGTCGCTGGTGCTCATGGCCTTTGATGGCGGCACGCCGGTGGGCGTGGCGGTCTGTTTTGAGGGGTACGGCACGTTCGCCGCCCGGCCGCTGATCAACCTGCACGACCTGGTGGTGGCGCCCACCGCCCGCGGCCGGGGCGTCGGCGGCCGGCTGCTGGAAGCCGTCGAGGCCGAGGCCCGCCGCCGCGGCTGCTGCTTCGTCACGCTCGAAGTGAGCGGCCAGAACACGGGCGCCCAGCGGCTGTACCGCCGGCATGGCTTCGTCGGCGGTGCGTCGATCGACCCGCCCCACGCGATGATGTTCTGGAAGAAGCCGCTGGCGTGACTGCCGGCGGTGGCTAATCGCCCGGCAGGCGTGCCGGGCTGCTTGCCGAGTTGCCTGGCGAATCGTCTTCCGGTTCATTCTTCGCGGCGAGCGCCGCCACCACCCCGCCGGCGGCGACGGCCAGGCTGGCCGGGTAGAACGTCCAATCGGGCGCCTCGCCCAGCGTGGCGTACGCAATCACCCCGGCGAAGATGAACTGCGTCATCACCAGCAGGCTCACGGTCTGGCCCCGCAGCCGCCGCATAGCATTGTTCAGCAGCGAGTGGCCGATGACCGTCGGCACCAGCCCCAGGGCGATCACCCAGGGCCACTCGGCACGCCAGTTGATCGCCGCCCAGGCGGCGGCAGGGTCGCCCGACTGCACGGCCCAGACCACCAGGCACGCCGCCGCGGCGGTGGCGTACAGCGGCGCCAGGTACAGCCACACCGTCGGGTGGTGGCGGAAGCGCCGGCCGAGCGCCAGATACACCGCCAGCAGCAGCATCGAGCCGAAGCAGACCGCGTCGCCGCGGAAGTGGTCGCCGGACACGCGAAAGTCTGCCGCGAACAGCACGGCCAGGCCGGCGGAGACGATCAGCGTGGCGGCGGCCTCGGCGCGGCTCAGGCGTTCGCGGGCGAAGGCCCACAGCAAGACCGGCATCACCACCGGCACGATGTTGACGATCAGCGTCGAGTTTGCCGCCGGCGTCAGCCGGGCCCCGATGATCCACGTGATGAAGTGCGCCGCCAGCACCAGCCCCGGCACGGCCGGCCACGCGGCGTGGCGCCACGTCATTTTCGCGCGGTGGCGCCGCAGGTCGATCGCGCACACCGGCGCGAGCACCGCCGCCGCCACCGCCAGCCGCAGGCCCGACAGCAGCACCGCGTCCACGCCCGACTGCTTGATGAAGATCACCGACACCGAGCAGGCCAGCACGCCGACGAGCAGCAGCAAGATTTGCACGGGCGCGTCTGGCAGGCTTTGGCGGGGCGGGCTTTGGCGGCTCAGGCTTTGGCGACGCAGGCTCGGGTCGGGGCAGGGCGGGTTGCCGCCTGCTAATCCAGCAGCGGACGCGTCTCGTCGTCGCCGGGGTCGCCGTTGTCAGCGTGTCCGCCCGATTCGCCGCCGCCCGCCGCTTCGGCCAGGCCCAGGGCGTCGGGCGGTGGCGTGTGGCCTAGCTGCTCGTAGCCCTTGGCGGTCAGCGTCCGCCCGCGCGGCGTGCGGACCACCAGCTCCTGCCGCAGCAGGAAGGGCTCGACCTCGTCGGTCAGCGTGTCGACTGCCGTGTTCAGCGTGTGGGCGATCGCCTCGACGCCGGCCGGCCCGCCATTAAACACCCGGCGGATCGTGTCCAGGTACTTGGTATCTTGCGGGTCGAGTCCCATCGGGTCGATGCCCAGCATGCCGAGCGCGTCGTCCGCCACGGCCAGCGTGATCCGCCCGTCGGCGCGGCTGGTGGCGTAGTCGCGGACCCACCTCAGCCGGTTGTTGGCGATGCGGGGCGTGCCCCGGCTGGTCAGGGCGATCTTCTCCGCCGCGTCTTCTTCGATGGCGATCTTCAGCTTGCCGGCGTTGCGGCGGACGATCTCCGACAGCTCCGCCCGCGAGTAGAAGTCCAGGTGCTCGCGGATCTGGAAGCGGTCCCGCAGCGGCGCCGACAGCAGGCCGGTCCGCGTCGTGGCGCCGATCAACGTGAACGGCTGCACCGGCATGTTGACCGTCCGCGCGTTGACGCCCTCGCCCAGCGTGATGTCGATGCGGAAGTCTTCCATCGCCGGGTACATGAACTCCTCCACCGCCTTGGGCATCCGGTGGATCTCGTCGATGAACAGCACCGAGCCCTGCTGCGCGTTGGTCAGGTACGGCAGCAGGTCCTTGGGGGCGGCCAGCGCCGCGCCGCTGGCGATCTGCAGCTCCACGCCCAGGTCGCGCGGGATGCACATGGCGAAGGTCGTCTTGCCCAGGCCGGGCGGGCCGTCCAGCAGCAGGTGGCCCAGCGGCTCGGCGCGCTTCATCGCCGCGTCGACGGCGATCTTGATCCGCTCGTACACCGCCCGCTGGCCCACCATCTCTTGCATCCGCCGCGGGCGGAGCACGGTGTCGTCTTCGCCGCCGGGCGGATCGTTCAGCGGCATCGGCCCACCCAGCGGCGGGTCGCGATCGTCGTCGCCGTCGCCGGCCGAAAGAATGGTTTCGCGGGGCATGGCGGGAGTTTAGCAGAGCCGCCGCGTTCCGCAGAGCCGCCGCGTTTGCCAGATTTGCCCCGTCCAGCGTAGGCACAGCCGCTTTATGGCAGTTCGGCGAGGAACCGCTGCAGCCGGTCGTAATACGCCCGCGGCTGCGGCTCGTTGTGGCCTCGGCCCGGCATCTCGTAGAACTCTTTGGCCGTGCTGGGCGACGCGTCGAACGGCCGCCGGCCTAGCCCCAGCGGCACGATCCGGTCAGCCGTGCCGTGGCTCACGAAGAGCGGGCCGCGGTACCGCTGGATGCGGGCGAGCGAGTCGTACCGGTTCTTCATCACCAGGCGCACCGGCAGCCACGGGTAGTGGTGGGCCGCGGCGTCGGTCAGCCGGCTGAAGGTGCTTTGCAGGACGAGCGCCTCGGCGCCCAGCTCCGCCGCGCACGCCACCGCGACGCCGCCGCCGATCGACCGGCCGATGAGCGTCACCCGGTCGGGCGTCCGGCCGGTGCGCTGGGCCAGCCACCGCTGCGCCGCCAGCCCATCGGCGACGACGCCGGCCTCGTCTGGCTTGCCCTCGCTCTTGCCGTAGCCGCGGTAGTCGAACAGGAAGATCGATGCGTCGAGCCGCGCCGCCAGCAGCGGGATCAGCTCGGCGTTGTCGGCCACTTGTTCACCGTTGCCGTGGCAGTACAGGACCGCCCGCCGGGCGCCGGGCCGCTCGAGCAGCCACCCGTGCAGCCGCGTCCCGTCCGCCGAGGTGAATGCGACGTCCTCAAACGCCTCGCCGAGCGTCCAGTCCGACCGCTCCAGCGGCGGCGCCGGGTAGACCAGGAAGCGTTCCAAGAGCGTTAGCACCAGCAGCACCGTCAAGTAAGCAACCAGCACGCCCCGCACAACGCGAACCGCCCGGCGGCGCCAGCCCATGCCTGGATTCGACACGCTAAGCTCGCCTGATGAACGTGCAACAAACAACGCCAACGCGTCCACGCCGCACACCCATGGCTCCGGTCGGAGGCACACGCGTACAGAGCACGCCGGGCCTAGCGATGCGTTACCACCAATCCGCCGCTCACGTCGCCGCCAGCCAATTGCCAATTGCCAATTGCAAATTGACAATTCGCAATTGGCAATTTGCCATTGACGATTGCTCGTCTTCTGTGCCTTCTCGCGGCTATCCCTCCACTAAGCCTGCCGCTGCTCGTAAACAGCGTGCAGCAGCGACTCGACGTCCTTGTACTTCTGCTTGCGGCCCAGGGCGTCGTCCAGCAGGCGGCGGGCGTCGGATTCGCCGTGGCCCAGCGTGCGGAGGATCTCAAACACCTCGGCCACCAGGTCTTGCTCCACGTCGGCGGCGCCGGCGGGCAGGTCCTTGGCCACCAGCAGCGCGAACTTCGCCGCCTTGCGCCGCAGCTTGGCGATCACCCGCTCGGCCGTCGCCGGCCCGATGCCGGGCAGCGTCGACAGGCCCTTCACGTCCTGCTCTTCGATGTGGGTAGCCAGCTCCGCGACGGGCCGCACCATCGCCCGCAGGGCCTTCTTGACGCCGACGCCGTCGACCTGGCAGAAGATGTTGAAGAACTCGCGTTCGATGGGATTCAGAAAGCCCACCATCCGCGGCGTGAGCCGGCCGCGGGCGGGGTCGCCCTCGAGGTACTCGATGGTGTGCAGCGAGACGTCCTCGCCTACCCGCGACTGCAGCGCCCGCCGGGCGAACTCGGGGATCAGCACCTCGTGCTCAAACGCCCCGACGGCCAGCGTCAGCGATTCGTCAAAAACGGCGGCGACCCGGCCGGTGATTTTGGTGATCAAAGGGGTGGCTGTTGGCTAGGGGCTGTTGGATGTTGGCTAATGGCTGTTGGCTTGTTTTGGCGCTGCGGGGGAGCGGTATGGCGTTTGTCTCTCTGTTGCGATGCGCTCGACGCACGCTGGCTGTCAGGCCGGTGTGCGCCGCGTGGCTGCATATACGACGAGCCGAAACACGGCGTACACGGTGATCCACAGCGTGTAGTAGACCAACCCCGGCGCCCATCCAAACGTGGCGATGGCTAGGTTATTTGCCCCGTCGCTCATGAAGGCACGCTCGGCCTCGGCGGATGGATCATCGACGCCGACGACCATCGCCGCAAGCTCGTTGGAGTGCATCACGCGTGCGACGATCAACAGAACGTAGGCCGCGACGGTGTAGCCGGCGCCGTACAGCAAGACGCGGCCCCAGCCGCCATGCCGGTGGCCGAGCGTCACAACAGCCGGTGCCGAGAGGAGGAAGACGAGCGGCGCCACAAAGCTGGTGACGGTCAAGAACTGCACAGCCTGCCCCCACTACTGCCCACTGCCAACCGCCGGCTGCCCACTCAAAAACCAATGGGTCATCGCAATCGCCAACGCGTCGGCGACGTCGGCGGGCTCGGGCAGCTGCTTGAGGCCCAGCTCGCGCTGCACGGCTAGCTGCATCTGAGCCTTGGGCGCGCGGCCGGCGCCGGTGAGGGTTTTTTTGATCTGCGTGGCGGCGTAGTCGTGCACCGGCAGCCCCGCCTGCACGCCGGCCAGCACGATCACGCCGCGGGCGTGGCCCATGAGGATCGAGGTTTTGACACGCTCGTAGTGCGAGTACAGCTCCTCGATGGCCAGGGCCTCGGGCTTGGTCGACGCGATGACCTCGGCGATGCCGGCGTGGACCTCGCCGACGCGGTGGGCGAGCGATCGTTTGCCCCCCGGCCCGCTGCCGCCCCGCACAACGCCCGCCTCGACCAGCCTCACCCGCCGCCCGTGGGCGTCGATGACGCCGTAGCCGGTAACGTTCAAGCCGGGGTCTACGCCGAGGATACGCATGGTGCCTCACAGCCTACGCGGCGCGTTCGGTTAATAGCAGGCGATCGCGTCGCCGTCATACCGTACGTTGCCAAGCCCCCACGGCCGAATGTCTGCCTCGTAGTACACCGTATAGACCGAGCTTAGGAACGGGGCGGAGTACCCCTCCACCTCTGTGTAGGACCTTTTCTCGATCGAAATCGAGACACAGCGCAACCCCCATCGAACCGCCTCGCGGCCCCTAAACGACTCCGGAACAAAGACCTGTATCCCGTCGACACACTCGGACGCGTCTGGCCCAAACTTCTTCCCTTCGGCGGCGGCGGCGAGCACCTTCACGGTGCGTTCATCCGGCGGCGTGTTGTCCATCGCCTGCAACGAGGCGAGCTGCCTAGCGCACATCCCTCGCCAGCCTAGCGCGGCGGCGGCCACGGTCACGCCGAGCAGCAGCGTGCGGAGTGAGACCCGCGGGATGAATCGTTTCGCGGTCAGCATGGGCCCACCAAGCCACTCGATTTGACTCGAAACCCCCGGTCGCCTCGCCAGCAGGCGACGGCCGGTCTCGCCGCGTGAACGCTAGGCTTCGCGCTGGCGTCGGTCGTGTTCAGGTCGTGATCGACGCCGAGGGTACGCATTGCGGCTCACAGCAGCTTGCGGAACTCTTCAATGGTCAGCCCCGCGTCACGCACGATGGCTCCCATGGTGATCGCGTTGATCGGGTTATGCCTGGGGATCGTGAGGATCCGCTGGCCATCGGTCATCACGGTGTGCCTGCCTTCACGAGCAATCGCGAAGTCTGCTTTCTCGAGGGCGCGTATCGCGTCCTTGTGATTGACTCCGGGCAGCCTCGGCAAAGCTACGCCTCCACCTCGACTTCGCGGACGTCGCGCTCGGCCCACAGCTGTTTTTGAACTTCTAGGTACTCACGGATGGCGGCGCGGACGTTGGCGATCGCTTCGTCTTCGGTGGCGCCCTCAGAGTGGCAGCCGGGCAGGCCGAGGACCGACGCGGCAAAGCCTTCATCGGAGTGTTCCAGAGAGATTCGGTAACGCATTGGTCGTTCTACTTCGCAAGGGATTGATGGGCGCCGATGACGAAGCAGCCGGTGACAGCACGCCGAGGATTCTCGTCACGCTGGCGTGGCCGGCAGCGGCGAGATGGACGTGATGTTGCGGAGCGATACCAAATGGAATCGTTCGCTCACGCCTTCTTGCGTGCCTGGGACCCCAACATAGATGTGGTCTCGCGATACGTTCGCAAACCCCGGGTGGCGAACCTCGGAGGTGCGGCCATCTGAGATGTGGATCGCGAAGGGCTTGAAAGGCTGACCGTGCAGAAGCTCAACAAGCGTCTCTGGGTTCATGATTCGGCTCCGGAGTTGGCTACGACCTTATTGTACCGTCCACTCCGTGCCGCCGGCGCGGTCTTCCAGCGTGACGCCGATGGCCGTTAGGCGGTCGCGGACGGCGTCGCTTGTGGCGAAGTCCTTCTCCTTGCGGGCGCCGGCGCGGATGTCGATCAGCAGCGCCATGACGGCGTCAAGGGCGTTGTCTCCGCCGCCTTGCCAATCGGTTCCGCCGGCGCGGTCTTCCAGCGTGATGCCCGTGGGCGCCAGGCCGTCGCGGATGGCGTCGGCCAGCGCGAAGTTCTTTGCCGCGCGGCTCTCAGCGCGGAGGTCGATGACCAGCCGCATGGCTTTGCCCAGCAGCTCGTTGTCCTGCCCGCCGGCCGGCGTGGGCGGCTGGGTGAAGACGCCGACGATGCTCGACAGCTCTTTGACGGTCTCCATCAGCAGGTCGAGCGTGGCCAGGTTCGCGGCGTCGCCGGCGCCCGAGCCCTCGAAGTCTGCCTGGTCGCAGAACTTGTTGGTCAGGCGGGCCAGCTCGAACAGCTCGGCGATAGCGGCGCCCGTGTTGAAGTCGTCGTCCATGGCCGCCAGGAACTTCTCCCGGCACGCCTGGGCGGCGCCCAGCGTCGCGTCGTCGCCCAGGGCGATGGAGCTGGCCCCGCGGCTCGCCGGTGCGACGATCGAGTAGAACGTGCCGCCGCCGATCCGCTCGTACCGCTTGAACAGGCGGTAGAACGTCTCGAGGCCCGTGGCGGCCTCTTCGATGGCGGGCTCGCTGAACAGGACGGTGCTGCGGTAGTGGGTGCGGAGCAGGAAGAAGCGGATCCGCTCGCCGCCCTGCTTCTTGATCAGGTCCGCCAGGCCGCCGGCGCCCTTGCTGCGGGACATCTTGCCGCTGGTGGCGTCCGTGCTCGGGGACGAGACGGCTCGCGCCGGCGGGGACGCTGCGGCTCTCTCTGCTGCGGGTGCGTCCGCGGCGCGGTCGTTCTTGCCGCCGATTTTGCCGGCGGCGGCGTCCTTGCGCAGCAGGCCGTTGTGGGCCCAGTAGCGGGCCATCGGCTTGCCGTGGCAGCACTCGCTCTGGGCGATCTCGTTCTCGTGGTGCGGGAAGACCAGGTCGAGCCCGCCGCCGTGGATCTCGAACGACTCGCCCAGCAGCTTCTTGCTCATGGCCGAGCACTCGATGTGCCAGCCCGGCCGGCCCTGGCCCCAGGGCGAGTCCCAGCTGGGCTCGCCCGGTTTGGCGGACTTCCACAGGGCGAAGTCGGCCGGCGACTTCTTGCGCGACGCCTGGTCGCCGCCGTCGCCCTGCATGGACTCGATCGACCGGTTGGACAGCTTGCCGTAGCCGGCGTCCTTGCCGCAGTCGAAGTAGACGTCGCCCTCGGACTCGTAGGCGTAGCCGCGTGCGACGAGCGACTCGACAAAGGCGATGATCTCGCCCATACAGTCGGTGGCCCGTGGGAAGTGGTCGATCTGGTCGACGCCCAGCGCGGCCAGGTTCTCCTCGTAGTCGCGGATGTTCTCCTCGGCTACCTCGAGCATGGTGATGCCACGCTCGTTCGCCTTGTTGATCAGCTTGTCGTCAACGTCCGTGATGTTGACGACCCAGGTCACCTCGTAGCCGCAGTAGGTGAGGTACCGCTTGATGCAGTCGAAGATGACGGGGCCCACCATGTGGCCGATGTGGGCCTTGTCGTACACCGTGGGCCCGCAGAGGTAGACGCCCACCTTGCCCGGGGCCGCGGTGGTGAAGGGCTCTTTCTGCTTGGTGAGCGTGTTGTAGACCTGCAGCGTCGGGTGCGTGAGGTCCGTTGCCGGGTCGAACGCGGCGGCGGTGGTTGTGGCCATCGGTGAGCTGGAAGGCGGAAGGCGAAGGGCAGAAGACGGAAAGCGGAGGGCGGAACCACGGCCCCGCACCGGACCGTTAAGGTAAACCGGTTGGGCGGTTTAAGGGAATATCGATAGCCGGCGAGCAACGCCTCGCCGGGGCCGCACCGCAAGGCGTGACACCGCGATGGTTCTCCGGCGAGGCGTAGCTCGCCGGCTAGTCGGAGGCTTTGACCAGGGCCACGCAGCGGGCTTCGATCGCTTCCTCGCGGCCGACGGGGCCGACGCCCTCGCCCGTCTTGGCTTTGACGCCGATTTCTGCCGCCGGCACGTCCAGGATCTCGGCGACGCGGCGGCGGATGGCGTCTTTGTGCGGCAGCAGCTTGGGCCGCTGGGCGGAGACCACGCAGTCGAGGTTTACCAGCTCGTAGCCGGCGTCCCGCACCACGCGGTAGGCGGCCCGGAGAAAGTCCGCGGAGTCGCGGCCGGCGTTCTCCGGGTCGGTGTTGGGGAAGAGCGACCCGATGTCGTGATCAGTGACGGCGCCCAGCAGCGCGTCGGTGATGGCGTGCAGCAGCGCGTCGGCGTCGGAGTGGCCGACCGCCTGCCTGTCGTGCGGCACGTCCACACCGCCCAGCCGCAGCGGCCCGCCCGGCTCCAGGCGGTGCGTGTCTTCGCCCAGGCCGATGCGGTAGGTCATCGCCGCCCTCGCCTGGCAGAGCCGGGGCGTGAATGACGAAGCCCGAGTGACGAATGCCGAACTCGCAACGCGTTCGTCATTCGTGCTTCGTCATTCGTCATTGCGTGGACAACGGTTCGCGGTCTAGCTGGCTACCGCGAGGCTTTCAGCCGCCTTCGCGAGCGCCTCGGCCTTGTCGGTCTTCTCCCAGCTGAACTCGCCGTTCGGGCCGGGCTCGCGGCCGAAGTGGCCGTGGGCGGCCGTGGCGCTCATCACCGGCTTGGTCAGGCCCAGCTCCTTGATCAGGCCACGCGGGGTGAGGCTGAAGTGCTCGCGGATCAGGCCGATGAGCTGCTCGTCGTCCAGCTTGCCGGTGCCGAAGGTGTTGACGTTGACGCTCACCGGCTCGGCGACGCCGATGGCGTAGGCCAGCTGCACCTCGACCTCGTCGGCCAGGCCGGCGGCTACCAGGTTCTTCGCCACGTAGCGGGCCATGTAGGCGGCCGAGCGGTCGACCTTCGACGGGTCCTTGCCGCTGAAGGCGCCGCCGCCGTGGCGGC
>JBCCQL010000017.1:0-17663 GCA_039024355.1 Planctomycetota bacterium | reverse complement strand
CGACCGCGCCAGCCGACGCCGCCACACTCGCCAACGCATTGCGGCAACGCTCAAACACCGATGCCTCGCTCGGCCTCGTACGCGGTGATTTTGTCTTCGTGCTCGAGCGTCAGGCTGATGTGGTCTAGCCCGTGCAGCAGGCAGTGGCGGCGGAAGTCGTCGACCTCGATCGCCGCGGAAAAGCCGTGCCGATCGTGCAGCCGCAGGGCCTGCAAGTCGGCGGTCAGCTCGTACCCTTCGTGCCGGGCCGCCCGCTGAAACAGCTCCTCGACCTGCTCCTCGCTCAGCACGATCGGCAGCATCCCGTTCTTGAAGCAGTTGTTGTAGAAGATGTCCGCGAAGCTGGGGGCCACGATCACGCGGAAGCCGTAGTCTTCCAATGCCCACGGCGCGTGCTCCCGGCTGGAGCCGCTGCCAAAGTTCCGCCGCGCAAGCAGCACGCTGGCGCCCTGGGCCTGGGGCTTGTTCAGCTCAAACTCTGGGTCCTCCGTGCCGTCCGGCCGCTTCCGCCAGTCCCAGAAGAGGAACTCGCCGAAGCCGGTCCGCTCGATCCGCTTGAGGAACTGCTTCGGGATGATCTGATCGGTATCGACGTTCGCCCGATCCATGGCGGCGACCAGGCCGGTGTGGGTGGTGAAGGGGGTCATGGGTCGCGCTCGGTTACCTCGATGAGAAGGCCGTCCGTCTCCAAGACGTCGCGGGAGTTTAGCACCGCGAACTGCGCGGCGTAGCTGGGGGAAGCAAACTCGTAGGTCTTGCGTTTGCCGGACGCGGTGACCTCGAAGAATCGCGGCCACCACACCTCGATCGCCACGTTTGGGACTAGCGCGAGGCAGGCGATGCCCAGCACCGCCAGCTTCGCGGTGGTGCGGTCCCAGTCCTTGAAGTATGGCATCGCGACGAACACCACAGCGGCCAACAGAACGATGGTCCCGAACTGCCGCACGCGCCGCTGAACGAAAAAACGCAGCTTGCAGCCGCGGCAGATGGGGAAGTGGGTCTTCTTCCAACTGAAGAAGATGAGAATCGGGGTGAAGTACGTGAGCCAGCCGTTCGCGGAGTGCTGGCGGATCGTTGCGGTGCTGTCCGCGTCCGACTCGCAGACGACGCAGCCGTCGGGGAAGCACGGCTCGACGTCGGCCGGCAGGGTGACTTCGCTCGAGTACGCCATGGGTGGTCGCCTTGCACGAGGAGTTGCTAGTGGGCCTACTTCACCCGCGCCCACTTGCGCGATACCAGCGTGTGCGAGTCGAGGTCTACCGCTAGGCGGCCGGTCTCCAGCGGGATGCAGCCGATTAGCGGCTCGTAGCGGCCGTCGCGCTCAACCATGTCGACGAACATGACCTCAGTGTAGACCGGCTCGAACTCACCGATGGTCACCTTCACCGGCCCGCATAGCACGCCGGGCGCAGTGTGTTGGTCGGCGAGTTCGAGCGTCATGCGTTGGTTCTTCTCAAACTCGCCGAGCTCCTCCTTCCAAGCCATCGGCAGCGTCAAGAACGATGATCCGGTGTCCACGAGCACAGGCGACGCGACCTGCTTGGTCCGGTCCATGACGTTCTCGACAACGATATCAACGATCAGTTCCCCCATGATTTATCCCCATTCCCGCACATCAACAAACCGCCCCGCGCACGCGGCCGCCGCGGCCATGGCGGGGCTGACCAGGTGGGTGCGGCCGCCGCGGCCTTGGCGGCCCTCGAAGTTGCGGTTGCTGGTCGACGCGCAGCGCTCGCCGGGCTCGAGCTTGTCGGGGTTCATGGCTAGACACATGCTGCAGCCCGCCTCGCGCCAGTCGAACCCCGCCTCGACGAAGACGCGGTCGAGGCCCTCCTCCTGCGCCTGCTGCCGCACGACGCCGCTGCCCGGCACCACCATCGCGTGCACGCCGTCGGCAACCTTGCGCCCACGCGCCACGGCGGCGGCGGCGCGGAGGTCTTCGATGCGGCCGTTGGTGCAGCTGCCGATGAAGATGCGGTCGAGCGTCAGGTCCGTGATCGGCGTGCCGGGCGCGATGCCCATGTACTCCAGGGCCTGGGCGGTGGTCGTCTGGTCGGTCGCGTCGGCGAAGTCGCCGGGCGTGGGAACGCTGGAGGTGACGCTGGCCACCTGCCCCGGGTTGGTCCCCCAGCTTACCTGTGGGGCGATGTCCGGCCCGCGGAACGCCAGCGACTTGTCGTACGCGGCGCCGGGGTCGGTCGGCAGCGACCGCCAGTGGGCGACCGCGCGGTCCCAGGCCTCGCCCTGCGGCGCGAACTTGCGGCCGCGGAGGTACTCGAAGGTCACGTCGTCGGGGGCGATCATGCCGGCGCGGGCGCCCGCCTCGATCGACATGTTGCACACCGTCATCCGGCCTTCCATCGACAGCCGGCGGATGGCGTCGCCCGTGTACTCGATGCAGTAGCCGGTGCCGCCGCTGGTGGTCAGCCGCCCGATGAGGTACAGCACCAGGTCCTTGGCAGTGACGCCGGGGCCGAGGTCGCCCTCGACGCGGAGCTCCAGCGTTTTGGCCTTGCTCTGCAGCAGCGTCTGCGTGGCCAGCACGTGCTCGACCTCGCTGGTGCCGATGCCGAAGGCCAGGGCGCCGAAGGCCCCGTGCGTGCTGGTGTGGCTGTCGCCGCAGACGATGGTCATGCCGGGCTGCGTGTAGCCCAGCTCGGGGCCCATCACGTGCACGACGCCCTGATTGATGTGCCCCAGGCCGTAGAAGGTGATGCCGAACTCGTCGCAGTTCTTTTCGAGCGTGTCGATCTGCTGCTTCGACACGGGGTCGGCGATGGGCAGCCGCCGGTCGGTCGTCGGCACGTTGTGGTCCGCCGTGGCCACCGTCCGCCCCGGCCGCCGGACGCCCCGCCCGGCCAGCCGCAGCCCCTCAAACGCCTGGGCGCTGGTCACCTCGTGCACCAGGTGCAGGTCGATGTACAGGATGGTCTGGCGGCCGGCTTCGGCGTGGACCGTGTGCTGGTCCCAGATCTTTTCGAACAGCGTTCGTGGGGCCGTCGGGGGCATTTTCTAGACGCGAGGCGACGCGGAGAGGTCATCGAAAACGTGGGCCGCGGCGCGACCACCGCCCGCACCCCTTCTCGGACACCAGTCTAAGCAGGCGGTTCACGCCCCGGTAGGCGTTTGGCAGGCCGGGCGGGGCGGCCGCCACGGGGCGCGGGCACTTTAGCTGGACCCCGCGTGGGCGTCGGCCGATGGTTCTGACTCGGCTTCTGCTTCGGCTGATTCGGCCCTCGACGGGTCGAGGTCGCTGCCCAGCGGCCGAGAAACCCACGCCAGTAGCAGGCCGATGGCCCCGGTAAACAGCATGGCGCCGGCGAGTGGGAAGAGCCAGATAAGCACGCCGAAGCGCTCTTGGACGATCGCCATCCGCTCTTCTTCGAAGGCTTTGAATGCCTCGGCGTCGTCGCGGTCGGGCGGGGCCAGCAGCGGGGCGGCGTCGGGGTCGGGCGGCAGCAGGCGTGCAAGCACCACCGGCCCGACCGCCAAGCCGAACAGGCCCACCAGGAACAGGCAAGCCGAGACTTTCGTAACCCAACGCGGCGCCAACTTGTGCCCTTCCAAATAGCTGCGGAGTCTCTGCGCCTAGCTGGTCCGATGGCGGCGAGGCGTACCGCATCAGCCGATAACCACACGGGCCACCCGATCGATCGGGCCGTCCCCCCAAAGTAAGCCTGCCCCGCCGCTACACGGCGCCGGCGGGCTCGGGCTCAGTGACTGGTTCGGCGTGTTGGTCGATCCCCGACGCGGCCTGGCTGCTGGCCTGTGCCGGCGGCCACGGGCAGGCCTGGCCCTGCGCGGCGGCCTCGATCGCCGCCGCGGCCAACGCCTTCCGCTCCGGGCAGCCGTTGCAGCTCCACCACTGCGCGGCGTGCTCGCTCGACCACTCGTCGGCCAGGTCTGCCTCTTGCAGAGCGCGGCGTAAGTGGCGGACGTCTTGGAACCGGTGGTCGGGGTCCTTCTCCAGGCAGCGGAGGATGATTTCTTCCAGCGACGCCGGGACAGCCGGGTTCAGCTCTCGCGGCGGAACAACCTCCTCCGACACGTGCGCGATGATCACCTTGACAGATTTTTCGTAGTCGAAGGGCGGCTTGCCCGTCGCCAGGTAGTAGAGCACTGCGCCCAGCGAGTAGATGTCGCTGCGGGCGTCGGCCTCGTGCTCGCCGGTAGCCTGCTCGGGCGACATAAACAGCGGCGAGCCGGTGATGGCGCCCTCTTGCGTCAGCGAGGCGTCGGTCGATTCGATCGTCGGCTTCGCCAGGCCGAAGTCGAGCAGCTTGGCCACGTCGTACTCGCCACCCCGGATGGAGCAGAAGATGTTCGCCGGCTTGATATCGCGGTGCACAAAGCCATGCCCGTGCGCCTCGGCCAGGGCGTGGCAGACCTGCGCCATCAGGTACGTGATGCGGGCCGGCGGGAGCGGGCCGTACCCCTCTACGAGTTCGCCGACGTTGTGACCCGGCAGGTACTCCATGACGTAGTAGAAGGTCCCGTCGGGCGTGCTGCCGTAGTCGTAGATCTCGACCGAGTTCCAGTGCGACAGCTTGGCGGTCGATTGCACTTCTCGCTGGAAGCGGGCCAGGATTTTGCCGTCGCCCGCCTTCTCGGGGCGGATGACCTTCACGGCGCAGGGCCGCTTCATCATCTGGTGCTCCGCGAGGTAGACTTCGCCCATGCCGCCCTCGCCCAGCTTGTGCTTCAGCCGGTATTGGCCCAGCTGGCGGGCCTCGAAGGCTTCTTGCCGCAGCGTGTTGATCGTCCGCACGCCGTAGGTGCCCGTCAGCGTCGCCAGCAGCATCACGATCGCCTGCTCGGCGAAGTAGCCGCTGTGGCTCTCGGCGCTCAGGCAGGCGTAGACCGCGACCGAGCGGAAGTTCTCGATCGCCAGCACCGCGATGGGCGCCGCGGCCATTGTGCCGATCACGGCGGCCGCCCGGCGCCAGTTGTTCGGGATGAACAACGCGTACGTGAAGATCAGCATCAGCCACGGCACGATGATGATGGGCAGGTACGGCGCGTCGGCTAGGCTGGACGTGTAGCTGATCTTCTGCTGGTTGAGCACCAAGAAGTACAGCGCCGGGTCGCCAAACACCACCAACTCCGCCACCCGCAGGCCGGCGAGCGACATCTTCTTATTCTGCGACAGCACGAGGACCATCAGGCCCATCACGACGGTCACGCAGACGTGCGTGGTGAACAACCACCCGGGGGCGTCCGCCGCTGGGGCCGCCAACCAGCGGAGCAGAAAGATGGCGAAGCCGGCGAACAGCAGCACGGCGGCGGCCCGGAGCCGGCGGCGGAGCAGGCCGCGTGTCTCGCTGGTCAGGTGCGGCGTGCTGCCGTCGACCAGCGCGACGATGCCGTTGCGTGCGTTGCGGAAGACGCGGGCCCCGCTGCCCCGGACGCCGCTGCCCCGACCGGTAGCAAGCGGCGACGGCGCCTCGATCGTTTCGGCGTTTGTGACGGAAGACTCGAGCATTCGCGCCGGCCAAGGGGAGCTCACCGCCCCGGCTGCTGCCGCCGCGACAACGCAGCGGCACGCGACGCCCCGGCGGCACCGGACGCATCATACTTCGCTAGCTGCCCGAAGTGGAGCCCACGCCACGAAGAAGCCCGCCCGCCGCCGAGCTGCTTGCGGCCTGCAAAGCAACACAAACAGCGACCGTAGCAGTCGGGCTGCCGGTAAGCGGCGTGTCGCTCAGGCGGCCTTGGCGCCGGAGGTGACGACGGCCTTCGCCCCGGCGGCGATGTCGGCGTGGTCGAGCTCCCGCCACGCGCACCGGCCGTCGGGCTGCGGCTGGACGGCCAGCACCACAGACGTCGGCGTGAGAATACGGGGCAGAAAGAGCCGGCAGCCCGCCAGGCTCTGGGCGTCCGCTAGCGACGAAATCAGCACCAAGTCGGTGCCCAACAGGTTGTTCGCCACGGCGGGCAACGCCTGGCCGGGCCCGCCGGGCATGAGCCGCGGCTTGGCCCCCTCAGCGGCCAGCTGCCGGTGCGTGTCGAGGAGCGACAGCGGCCGCAGCCCAGCAGGACGCTCCTCGAACCAGTCGAGGCCGGTGTAGCGGACCACCTGCTCCGGCGAGTAACGCTGGCAGACGCGGATCAGGTTCAACGTCCGTGGCAGGCTGCCGATGCCGAGCTCGACGATACGCGTCGCCCGCAGCCGCCCAACCAGCCGGAACAGCTGGCGGTCTTCCTTCGGCTTCGACAGGAACGCGAGGTAGACGTACTGGAGCTTGCCTGCCGCCGCCATGGCCGTGCGCCTCGCGTGCTTCCCTGCCGCGTGTGGACGCACCGGTTGCGTCCCGCCTGCAGGTTGCATCGGCCGGACACCGGGCCAACGATGAAGAAAACAGGCCTGGCGGCGTGGCTCAGCTACCGTCGTCGGCGTTGTGCACGGCGACCGGGATGGCCACGGCGGCCGCCACGACGCCGGCCACGGCCACCGGGTTGGACATGACCCGCTTGGTGCGTTGCACCAGCATGTTCAGCTTCGACGGCGGGGCGTACTGGGCACGCACGGTGCTGGTTTCGCCGATCAGCAGCACACCGGCCTTGGCGGCGGGCGGGGCGGCGTCGGCCGGCCACACACGCACCAGCTCTACCGCCTGCCCGGACTGCAGATAGTAGACGCCGGGGCCGACGCGGCGGAAGGCGAACTCGCCCCGGTTGTTCGCGCGACCGTCCACCGCCTTGCCGGCCGCCGTGTACAGACGCACCGCGGCGCCGGCGGTCGGCTGGGCGTTGACGCCCCGGACCTGCCCGTACAGCAGCCCGCCCTCGATGAGCACGACATCACCCGGCGGCGAAACGAGCGGGCCGGGCCGGGTTTGCCCGCCCGCGGGCGCCTGGCCAAACGCCGGCGAGGCGAGCGCCGCCACCAGCAGCGTGGTCAAGAATCGGGAGCGTCGGACAGATTCCGGCATCGTAAAGCACCTCGACGTGATGGCTGAGGGACAGGCTGGCCCGATCGGCGCTAGCTTGCTGGGCACGGGCTTGATCGGCCCTGGCCGCATCGGCACGGGCTTGAATCACCGTCCGACGAGGCTCGGGACGCAGGCTACCGCTACCCCAAAGCTAGACGGCGGGCGGCGGACAATAGCGGTCGGCGCCCGGCAGGAAAAGACCGGCAAGAAAAGAGCAGCCCCGCAGACCTCAGGAGGGCTGCGGGGCTGCGTTGGATCGTGTGCACGCTCGGCGGCAACGAGGCTCAGCTGGCGTCGTCGTCGTCGGCCACAGCCAGCGGGATGGCGATCGCCGCCGCCACGCCCGATGCGACAATCAACGGGTGGTTCTTGATCCAGCCCACGATGCCACCGCCACCGCCGTGCCCGGGTGGGTAGCCATAGCCGGGCTGGCATCCGCCGCCGGGTGGGCAGCTTGAGCACTGGCCGCTGATCACGGCGCCGCCGGTGACGATCAGCACGCCCTGGCTGGCCGCGGGCGGAGCGGTCTTGGCGGCCCACAGGCGGTAGGTGACCTGGCCGCCGCCGGCGACAACGCGGTATTCGCCGCCACGCAGCCCCTTGGCGGCAAAGACGCCCCGCTTGTCGGTCTTGGTGCGGACGACCTCGTCGGCGCCGTAAAACAGCGAGACAACCGCGTGGGCGAGCGGCGCGCCCTGAGCGTCGACAACCTGGCCGACTAGCACCCCCCCGTCACGCAGGGCGACATCTTTGCCGGCCGCCTGCGGCGCCGTCGGGGCGGCCAGGGCGTTTTGCGGCAGCACCAGGCCTAGGCAAGCCACGACCGCCGCCGCGTGTTGGATGAACCGGATCTGCATTGCTCGCAACCTTTCGTTGGTCCCTGAAGAACCCGTCGTGCGTTTGTTACCGTGCCTGCCCACGGATGGAGCGTCGTTGTTTTGCCGCCCGGCCTAGTCAAAGCACCCGGCCCGGTCTGACACCCAGTCCGCGGGATGGACGCGGCAGACCGGTGGCCGGTAGTCGCCGCTGCAGAGAACATCGACCCTGCGTCGGGCCCGCTCCACTCGATCCCGCCGGTGAGGAAAAAAACGCCGGCGCGACTGCGGCAGCCGGTTCGTTTTTCGCGTCCCCCAGGCTCGCCGCGACGACCTCATCTTGCGTAACCGCCCACGTTGAAACGCGGCGCCTACGCGAGGCTATTTCGTCGCCGCGGGCGTCGTGTCGGCAGCGGCGCCCGCGGTGCGCAGGCTCGACCAAGCGCGGAAGTGCTGCACCAGCCGCTTGTTGGCGCCGGGCAGGGCTTGCTCTAGGCGGGCAGAGAGATCGCCCGGCGGCTCGCCACGGCGGATGGCGGCCAGGTAGGCCCACAGCGCTTCGGTGGCCGGCCGCGGGCCGTGCAGCAAGAAGTGTGTCCACGCCCACGCGAAGCGGTAGTCGCGTGCGGTGAGGTCCGCCAGCTCGCGACGCTCCTCCAGCTTCGCGACGCCCCGCACCAGGCCCAGCCGCATGTTCCAACGCAAGGCCTCGCCGTGCGGGTTGCCAAACGCACGCTGGCCGGCGGGCGCCTCGAAGTACTCGGCCAGGCCCTCGTCGAGCCACAGCGGCAGCATCGGCAGGTCGGCGTGCAGCAGCGCGTGCGTGCACTCATGACGCAGATCGACCGCCAGCTCCGCGTGCCGGTAAACGAACACGGTGGATCGGCCGCCCTGCTTGACGAACAACGCCCGCCGGTACGGCACGCCGGGGAATCGCTGGCCGAGCAACGCCCGGTGCTCTGCTTCGCTCGACAAGATCAGCACGGCGATGGTCTGCCGGCAGGGGCGTAGCGCCAGGACCCGGCGTAGCTCGCCCTCCAGCCGTGGCAGTTCGTTTAGCAGCGGCTCGAGGTGCGTGAGGTCGGCCGTGGCGTGGACAACAAACGGCCCGACCTGCCGCCAATCGACCCACGCGGCCGACTGTGCCCAGGCATCGGCGCCCACGCAGGCCAAGACCGGCACGGCAGCCAGGAGCAGCCGAAGGGGTTGGTGGCGCCGCGGCGGCAAAGCGTGCCCTCCTTCGGTGAGACAGTGGACCGCACGCAAGCTGAGTCTGCCCTGCGCGGCCGCCACGGCTACGCCGCCCGCCGCCAGAATGCCCAGCCCCGCTTTTTCTCCGTCGCTACACGCACACGCCCGCTCGGCACGTCAGAACCCTGCGCGACAAGCCGCGGGTACTCTCGGCACCACAGATCCGCCGCCTCGGCGCCGGCCAACTCGGTAGCACGCCGGTGGGCGTCGCGTAGCTTCGGGCGCCGCGATTTTGGCCCGTGGGCGTCGGTCGCCAAGAAGTGCACCAAGCCGCGGCGGCACATCTGCTCGGCCAACGCCTGGCTCGCCGGCCCAAAGCCGCCCATCAGGCTGCCGGCCGTGACCTGCATCAAGCAGCCCGCTTCGACGAGCGGCTCGATCAGGCTCGGTTGCTGCAAGATGCCCTTGTTGCGCTCGGGGTGCGAAAGCACGCCTGCCATGCCTCGGCCACGGAGCTCGTCGAGCACCGGCCCGAGCGGCAGGTACAGTTCGTGCGGCAGCTCGAGCAGCACGTGGCGGCGATGATCCGCCAGCGACAAGACCTGCCCGTCGGTGATTTGCTGGACCATGCCGGCGTCGATCCGCACGTCGGCGCCCGGCAGCACCCGCAGCGGGATGCCGTTGGTATCGAGCAGCTCTTGCAGCTCGACGGCGCGTACGCGGATCTCATCGCCCCGGTTGTGGTCGAACGCCCCCAGCTGGTGCGGTGTAGCGATCACCGCCTCGATGCCCTCATCGACGGCCAGCAACGCCATCGCCAGCGCCTCCGACACGTCCTGGGCGCCATCATCGACGCCGGGGAGCAAGTGGCAGTGGATGTCTACAAAGCCACGCGGCATTTCGTGCAAGCCTTGCGTATGGCGGGGCGGGCGGGCACGCCGGGCAGGCGTGCCGCGGTTGGCAGGGGCGGGAGCATAGGGCCTGCCGGGCGACGGTCAAGACAGATCGCCCACGCGTCGCCCGGCGGCGGACGGACCCGCGCCGCTTCCGCGCAGCGCCATCAGAGCCCGAGCGGCCAGTCGGTCAGCAGCTCGGCGCCAGAATCGGTCACCACGTAGTTCTGCTCCAGCCGGATGCCGGCGTTGAGCTCCTCGTGGTACAGCCCCGGCTCGACGGCGATGTAGTCGCCCGGCTGGAACGTGTCGTCCCAGTTCGGGTTGAGGTGCGGGCCCTCGTGCGGCGCCAGGCCTACGCCGTGCCCTAGGTGGTGGTTGAACGCCCACGGCGCCGCCTCGGCCAGCTGCTGCCTCACCTGCTCAAACAACGCCCTGCATGAGGCCCCTGGCTTGACGTTGGCCTCGACGATCGGGAACGCCGCCGCGATGTGTTTCCACGCCCGCTGCTGGGCGTCGGTAGGCTCGCCGCCGACGGCGATTGTCCGCGCGTTGTCCGTGTGGTAGCCATTGAGGCCGACGCCCAGGTCGAGGATGTACAGCTCGCCCGCCTGGGCCGTGCGGTCGCGCGGCGCCCCGCCGCGGGCGGCAGAGCGAAAGTCTTGGCCGAAGTACGTCAGCGGCTCGCCTAGCGTCTTTACCGCCAAGGCGTGCAGCTGCGCGTACAAGTCGATCTCGTTGATGCCGGGCTCGATCGCCTCGCGGGCGTGCTGGTACATCGCCCGGTTCGCCTCGTTCGCGGCGGCGAGGATCGCCAACTCGTCGGCGTCTTTGCGGCGGCGGAGCTGGAACATCGTTGCGTCGAGGTCCGCCCATTCACCATCGGCCGCAGCCAGCAGGTGCTTGCATGCGGAAGAGAACTCGCAGCCAACGCGTCGCGGCATATCTGGGCAGGCCGCCCGCCAGGCAGCGATGCTTGCGATGCGTTGGTCGCTAGCGTCGCGCATCGTCGACAGCCATTTTTCCTCGTACGGCGCTACCTCGTCGGCGGCGGCGGGCGTCTCGATCCGCCGGCTGGGCAGCACCAGCGTCACACGGCCGGCGGAGTCAATCGACGCCACCGGCTGGAACAACGGTCCGACGCGGGCGCCGGTGAGCCATTGAATGGACTCCATCCGCGTGAGCACCGCCAGCTCCACGCCGAGCGCTTCCATTGCGGCGCGCAACCGGCTTTGCCGGCGCCGGCAGGCCTCGAGGTCCAAGCTGGGACGGCTCATCGGGTGGTCTCTCTTACGGGGAGGAGTTGCGGCTGCGCGAACGAGTGTCGTCCGCACAGGTGAGCGATTGGCTGGCGATCTACGCGGTCTAGGCGTTTGGCGGGCAGATCGGTCTCAACCTGCCGGGCGGGGCGACAGCGTCTCATCCTTGGACAGGCGTCTCGCTCTGGGACGCCTACGACCGCCTGCCGCGGCCACTGCGGCGTGGCGGAGCGGCCGCCGGCAATCTGCTTGGTGAACGCAAGTGCTTTTCGACCAACAGGGTAGCGAAGCATGCCAGCACCCCCGGGGACGCTTCTCCGCCTGTGTGGCACGCTGATTGCCGCCTGTCTTGTCGGCCGCAAGTCGCGGCGTCGCTGGCATGCACGCAGCCACGCGATAAGAGCACGGACCCCCAAACGCAGGAGAGATCATGCTCGTTCTCAGCCGGAAAACAACCGAGCGGATTCAGATTGGCGATGACATCACGGTGGAGGTGCGTCGCATCGCGGGCAATCGCGTCACGCTAGCCGTTGTGGCGCCCCGGGACGTCCGCATCCTGAGGGGCGAGCTGGTAGGGCCCGCCACAGAGTTTGAGAAAGCCCCGGAGATCGCCAGTTCGGCGTCCCCCGCAGCGGCAACGGATGCCGCCACGCAGCAGGACGACCATCCGGCAACCGAGCCCTACGTTGTGAGTCACCGCCGTGTGCCCGCTCCGGCGCCGACGCCAACGGGCGACCTAAGCGACCACGGCATGTCGGCCTACGCCGTTGGGTAGCTGCTAGGCGTGCTGGTCCGCTTCGTCACCGGTGGCGGCGAAGGCGGCCGCCACCTTATGCAGCGCGGCTGCGATGGCGTCCAGCGTCGTTGCGGAGCCTAGCAGGCACGGGTGGTGCAACAGAATCGTTTGGTCCGCCGCCCGCCGGGCGTGGGTTGTGCCCGTTGCAGATCGGCAACGCCGCGTTGAGCGAGAGACGAAGCCGCGGAACCCCTCGCCAAACGGCACGCCCTCGGCATTCAACGCCGCGACAAGCGCGGCGCGGCGATCGACAGGAAACGTTTCGCCGAGCAGCCACGGGACCTTGTACAAAGCCGGCTCGCAGCCCGGGAGGAGTTCGCTGGTTCGCCCGAATGCCGGGAGGCCGCGTGTCGCCTCAAGCAGCCGGGCAACCGCGGCGTTTCGCGTGCGGTTGTGGGCCGGCAGCTTCGCGAGCTGCGGCAGCAGGACGGCGGCTTGCAGCTCGCTGAGCGGGTAGGCGTCGTTGCCGCGGCCGGCATAGACCTTCGCCCGTTGGGCGATCGCCGGGTCGTCGGTGAGCAGGGCGCCGCCGCGGCCGGCGGTCAGCAGCTTGCTGCCGCCAAAGCTGAGCACGCCCGCGTCGCCCCAACTGCCGGCCGGCCTGCCCTGGATAACCGCCCCCGGCGACTGGCAAGCGTCCTCGACCACAGCCCAGCCGTGCTGCCCGGCCAGCTCCATCAACGCGGGCATCGCCACGCACTGGCCGTGCAGGTGCGAGACCACCACGGCCCGCACCGCGTCGAGGCGGCCATCGGCCGACGCCTGGCGTAGGCATTCGACGTCCAGCACCCAGCCGCCTGCCACGACATCCACCAGCACAGGCCGGGCGCCAACGGCCTCGATCGCCCGGAAGTTGCCGGGGAAGTCGTACCCGGCTAGCACCACCTCGTCCCCGGCCGCGACGCCCACCGCCCGCAGCGCCAGCTCCACGGCCAGCGTGCCGGAGCAAGTCAGCTGCGTGTGCCGCACGCCGTGCATTTCGGCGAGGCGGTCGCGTAGGGCCTGGCAATTCTCGCCGTGGTAACGGCCCCAGTCGCCCGAGGCGAACGCCCTGTCCAGCGCTTGCCGCACGTCGGCGTCGGCGGGCGGCCAATCGGGCAGCGGGCCCGGCACGGCGGGCGGGCCTCCGTTGATCGCGAGTGGCGGGAAGCTGGCGATGCGGGCACCGGGCGAGCAGGAGCGATTGCAACCGGGGGCGGCAAACGCCGCCACGCGGCCGATCGCCCCACCCATCGTGTTCGCCTATATTGGAGGACGCAACCGGCAACCTCCACCACCGCACGCAGCTATGCCCAAGACACGCATCGTGATGATCGGCGGATTCCTCGGCGCCGGCAAAACGACGGCCATCGCCCGCCTCGCCCGCCACTACACCGACACGGGCCTGAGCGTCGCGGTGGTGACCAACGATCAGGCGTTCGGCCTAGTAGACACCGGTTCGCTGCAGTCGCAGGGGTTCGAAGTGGGCGAGGTGCCCGGCGCGTGCTTCTGCTGCAAGTTCGACGACCTGGTGGACACGCTGGCCGCCCTCGGCGCCGAGCGGCAGCCCGACATCATCCTCACCGAGCCTGTGGGCAGCTGCACCGACCTGGTGGCCACCGTCATCGAGCCGCTCCGCAGCCTGCACGGCGACCGCTACGAGGTGGGCCGGCTGGCCGTGCTGTGCAAGCCCGAGCACGGCGAGAAGATCCTCAGCGACCGCTCGGCGGGCTTCTCGCCCAAGGCCGCCTACATCTTCCTGAAGCAGCTGGAAGAGGCCGACGCCGTGGTGATCAACAAGGTCGACACCCTGGATGCGGACCAGGCGCAGCGGCTCGCCGAGCGTGTGCGTAGCCGGTTCCCCGGCAAGCCGGTGCTGCTGGGCAGCGGCAAGCGGGGCGATGGCTTTGATGAGCTCGTCGAGCAGCTCGCCTCGCCACGCAGCAGCCGGCCCGCGATGGACATCGACTACGACGTGTACGCCGAGGGCGAGGCCGAGCTGGCTTGGCTGAACGCCACGGCCGAGGCCACGGCGCCGGCGCCGATGGACGTCGATCGGCTCGCCCTGGCGGTGGTGTCGGCCCTGGCCGAGGCGGCCGAGGCCGACGGCTTTGAGCCCGCCCACATCAAGGTGCTAGGCTTCGCCGGCGGCCAGACGTGCGTGGCGAACCTGGTGAGCAGCGACACGGCGGCCGTGCTGTCGCTGCCGTCGGGCGAATCGGCGACGACCGCCCGGCTGGTGATCAACGCCCGAGTGGCCGGCGACCCCGACCGCCTGGCGTACGTGCTGGCCACCGTGCTGAGCCGCCTGGCCGACGAGCTGCAGATCCACCTCGACCTAGCCAGCTCGCAGCACTTCCGCCCCGGCCGGCCCGTGCCGACGCACCGCTACGCATGACAGCGAAGGGTGTTGTGGGCGTGGTGCGTGGGGGGCATTCTAGAAGGGCCCGCGAATGACGCGGATACGCGCGAATCGCTTTGCGGCTTGCGGGGCGTGTGGCTGATGCGTGCCTAGGCTGGCGAACTCTGCTGGATGCACTGCGAAGCAACCATTCGCGTTTATTCGCGTCATTCGCGGGCAGCATCCGTGGCGTGGCACAATTTTTTTCGCTTCGTGCTCGGGCGCCATGCGATCGACGTTTTCGCGGCTCTTTTTGCGGCGATCGTCACGCTAGTTGGTGCTTCGCAGACCGACGCGCAACAACTTACGGCGTTCGGCCCTCTTCCCTGCGTGCCTGCTGCAGGTGGCCGAGGGTAAAGCTACCGGCAGAAACGCCAAATTTCGCCCACCGGTTTTAGCCGGCCGTTTTGGGCCGGCTCTTCGAGTTTTTAGCCGCCTGCTTGAGGCTGGCCGCACGGGCCGCGGGGCAGGGGGCGCACCGGGGGCGGCCGGCCGCCCATCTGCAGTGGCAAGCCCCGGCCGGGCGGATGCGGCTACGGCTGCGGCTGCGGCACCCGTATTGCTGCGTTCTTGCCGCTTCTCTACTCTCCGCCCTCTCAAGCTGCGCGCCCGCTACGCAGATACGCCCGCCGAGAGCTGGGATCTGCATCGCCGGTTGTTCCGCCACTTTTTGTCGCCACGTTTTTTGCAGGCGAGGAGCCTGGCAGCCATGTCGCCGGACCGCACCCGCTGCCTGATGACGCTCTGCCTGGTGGCGTCGGTGGCCGGCTGCGCGTCCGAGCCGAAGTGGGTGACGGTCCGCTCGGCCGCACGCAACCGGTTTGCCGTGAACGTCGACGCGCTGAACCCCACCGGGCCGAAGCCCAGCCCACGGACCGAGCAGCTGCTGCGGCGGTACGACCTGGGGGCGCGGGTCGAGGGCGAGCGGGCCGAGGTGATCGCCGAGCTGTCGGGCCACGCCTCGCCCCAGACGCGGCACGAGCACGAGTTCGCCATGGCGGAGCTTGCGTTCTTGGGCGCCAAGCGTGTCGAGGCGACCGACGCCGCCGCCGCCACCGACATGTACGGCGCCGCGCTGCTGCACACCTACCGCTACCTGTTCGGCGGGCTCGAAGCGGGCGGCTTCGGCCGCGGGCCCGACCCGCACGCCGTATCACCGACGCCGACGCTGGACTGCAACCCGTACGACCCGCAGTTCCGCGGCGCGTGCGACCTGTACAACCAGTCGCTCGAGGGCCTGCTCCGCCTGGTCCGCCGCACCGGGGAGCTGCGGCCGGGCGACCGCCGCACCATCCGCACGGAGACGCACACCTGCACATTCGACGTCGAGCTGCACAGCACCGGCTGGCACGACGAAGACTTCGACCGCTTTGAGTTCGTCAGCGACTTCCGCGTGGCGGGCCTCAAGAACCACTACCACACCTACGGGCTGGGCGTGCCGCTGATCGCCATGCGCAAGCCGCACGACGACCCCGACCCGGCCGAGCGGTTCTACCCCAGCCAGCTCTGCTTCCCGGTCACGGCGCTGCTGCGGATCGTCCCGCCGCAGCCTGGCGTGGGCGTTGCCGCGGTGGGCCCGCCGGCGGACCCGGCGTCGCCCGCGGGCTCGCCCCGCTTTGTGCTAGAGCTGCACGACACGCTGGACCGGCAGACGGTGCAGATCGCCGGCCGCACGGCGCCGCTGGAGTCCGACCTGAGCACGCCGCTGGCGTACTTCCTGAACCAGCCGGGGCTCAAGGAGCAGGCGATCTCGACGCTGGGGCTGCTGCGGCCGGACAGCGTCCGCCAGCTCCAGGGCCTCTACATGCTGGAGCCGTACGACCCGAAGAAGATGCCGGTGCTGATGGTCCACGGCCTGTGGTCCAGCCCCGTGACGTGGATGGAGATGTACAACGACCTGCGGAGCGACCCGGCGATCCGCGGGCACTACCAGTTCTGGTCGTACCTGTACCCAACGGGCCAGCCGTTCTGGGTCAGCGCCTCGCAGCTACGCCAAGACCTCACGCAGCTGCGGCGGACGGTCGACCCCGACCAGCGGGCGCCGGCGCTCGACCAGATGGTGCTGGTGGGGCACAGCATGGGCGGGCTTGTTTCCAAGCTGCAGAGCGTCGACAGCGGCCGCGACTTCTGGCGGATCAACAGCGAGCAGCCCTTCGAGAGCCTGCAGGCCGAGCCCGAGGTGTACAACAAGCTGGCCAGCGCGTATTTCTTCCGGCCCAACGCGTCGGTGCGTCGCGTCGTGACGATCGGCACGCCGCACCGCGGCAGCAAGTTCGCCAACGACGTCACGCGGTGGCTGGGCCGCAAGCTGATCGACGCGCCGATGAAGCTGATCCAGGGCCGGCAGGCGCTGCTGGCGGACAACGCAGGGTACTTCCGCCCCGGCTCGGCGCTGGACATCCGGACCAGCATCGACTCGCTGGCGCCCGAATCGCCCATCCTGCCGGTGCTGCTCACCGCCAAGCCGGGCCCGTGGGTCACGTACCACAACATCGTGGGCCGCCAGCCAGACAGCTGGGTCAACCGGCTGCTGGACGAGGAGGGCGACGGCGTCGTGTCGCTGGGCAGCGCCCAGATCGACGACCTGCCGCAGGTCGCCTCGCAGATTGTCGTGCCGTCGGACCACATCTCGGTGCACCGCCACCCGCAGAGCATCCTGGAGGTCCGGCGGGTGCTGCTGGAGCAGCTGGCCGAGCTGGACAACCTGCCGTACGCGTCGCCCGCAGCGCTGCAGCTGGCCGGGCGGCAAACGATGCGGCCCGCGTCGCCGCGTCGCACGCCGAACGAACCACGGGGCCGCCCGCCCGCGACGCCGGCCGGGCGGACCATCAGGGCCGTGGCGACCGGCACGCCCGACGCCCGCGACCGGCTGCCGCGGATGGAGCGGCGGCCCGGCGGCGCCCCGCCGCCCGGCTACCCGCTGCCCGTCACAAGCACTCCCCGTTACAAGCACGCCAAGCCGATGAATGACGGGCAAGCGTTCACACCGACGCCTGCCGCACCGCCGCACGGCGGTTGAGCATCGACCGCAGCGGGCCGCGTGCGTCCAGGGCGTTGTCGCCCAGCAGCTCGGGCAGCACGGTCTGCACGCGCGAACGCTCAACGCGTGCTGCGTGGACGTTGCCGGAAGCAGGCGCCCGCCCGGCGCTGGCCGGCCCGGCCGCTCGGCTGCGTTCGCCTTGCTGGCTCGGCCCCGGCCAGTTTCGGCCCGGGCGTTGTGCGGCACGCAGCGCGGGCTTCTTAGTCGCGAAGCGGCCAAGGACACCGCGCCCGCGCAGCACCTCGGCTGCGCGGCAGCCGGCGGCCTGGATCTCCCTGCGATAGGCGGCATCGGCGGGAAAACGGCAGCCCTCGAACACCTGGGCCGAGGTGCCGCCGGTGACCTGGTCATGGGTCG
>JBCCQL010000016.1:0-17683 GCA_039024355.1 Planctomycetota bacterium | reverse complement strand
GTCACCCGCTGCCCACGCCGCCGCCGATCGAGGAACTCCTCGGCCAGCAGCTCAACAGGTTCACGGCTGTCGCTTGGCATGGGTTAAAAAACCGCAGAGTCACAGAGATCGCAGAGGAGATACGCTTTAAACCACTCTGCGGGTAACGCCGTCTTTAAGCAGAGGGGTGTTGAAGTTGGTTAGCAGCCCAACGCGGTACCCGGTCAGCTTCAAGTACGTCAGCAGCTGAGCCTCGTGGATGGGCGCGACGTGCTCGACGCTCTTGAGCTCGACGACCACCGCGTCGGCGACGAGCAGATCGACGCGGTAGCCAGATTCTAGCCGCACGCCTTTGTAGCGTATCGGCACGGCAAGCCGGTGCTGGAAGGCTACGCTGCGGAGCGACAGCTCGTGGCACAGGCACGCCTCGTACGCCGACTCGAGCAGCCCCGGCGCCGACTCGAGCAGCCCCGGCCCCAGGCTTCGATGCACCTCTACCGCAGCAGCAATAACGGCTTCGGTCACCTCGGCATGCAGAAGCTCTGGCACGATGCGGCTCACCCCTCAGGGTTTCTCGTTTCTCTGTGAACTCTGTGCCTCCGTGGTGAAATCCCGTCACCCGCCGCAGCAAGACCGCATTGGCGGCAGCTGAACAGGTCCCAGGCTGCTGCTTGTAAGCGGTTGCCGAAGCTTCACCACGGAGGCACGGAGGGCACGGAGGGCACGGAGGTTCAGGTCTACGCTTGACAAGGCTCGATGGATGATGCGGCGTTCGCGACGCGTGCCGTTGTGCTACGGCAATGCGTTCTCTTCGCGTCCGCCCTCCGTGCCCTCCGTGGCTCTGTGCTTTCATTGAACGCTACCGCAGCAGCGACTCCAGACCCGCGAAGCCCGGCACTTTGTCCAGCACGCCTTTCAGACGTTTGATGGCCCGCACGTAGCGGATGCTGGCCGCCTTGGCCTCGATGCCCAGGGCCTGGGCGACCTCGCCGTTGCTCAGGTGCTCGAAGTGCCGCAGGGCGATCACCTCTTGGTCGAGCTCGCTCATGCCCGACAGGGCGTCTCGCAGCTTGGCGCCCAGTTCGGCCCGCATGGCGGCCTGGCTGGGCGAGGTTAAGTTGCCCAGCAGCCGGCCGGCCAGCGACACGCTGGTAGCCACCGCGTTGCCGCCCGCCGGGCCGCGGTGGATGGCCACCTCCCGGCCGGCGTCGCGCATCTGGGCGCCCAGGTGCCGGCGGTGGGCGTCGATGAGCGTCTGCGCGACCAGCAGCCGCAGCCAAACGAACACGCTCATCGGCCCCCCGGCGCCCTCGGCCGGGTTGTCGCCATCGCCGCCGCCTCCTTCTTCTTCTCGTGCGCTTAGCGGGGCCTGCTTCTGGGCGAAGTGGCCCAGCCGCTGCGCCGCCTGCAGGTACGCCTCTTGAAGAACGTCGTCCGCATCGACGCGTCCACGCAGGCGTGGGTCCATGCGGAAAAGAACGCCCCGCCGCAGACGATCGCGGTGCCGCGAAAAGGCCTCGCCGAGCGCCTGCTCGTCCCCGGCGGCCAGCCGGCGAGCCAGGGCGGCGTCGTCGCGATCGCCGCCATCGGGCACATCGCCAGCAGGGTCATTGTCAGAAGCGTCGGGCACGGCGGGCGGCGTTGCTGGGGTGGGGAGCGGCGGGCGAAGACCGTTTGCGAGCAACCGCGGATCAGGGCCGATGGTAGGCGTGCAGCGAATGGATAGTTGCCAACCCGAAAGCCTACGAAAGACGCACGAGGTCGGCCTTTGCCGGGCCGCGGTAGATCGCCGCCGCAGGTCAGCTCGATCACGCGGCCACGCGCAAATAGCAGCCCCGCGGCATGTTAAAACTCTGCCAAGTGAAGCCTCTGGTTGCCATGGTCATACATGACGAAACCTCGATTGGTCTCAAACAACGTGGCGTTCTCTGGCGGCGACTCGGGCCAGATCATCCCGGCGATGCCTACGGGCAATCGTTCTGTGTAGGGCCGCTTAAAGTGCTTGCTGCTGCCGACCTGTTGGCAACCGCCTAGGCCCTGCAAGAAGTCCGCCAGCGACGCTTCCGGCAAGTCGAACGACAGGTAGGTGCACGTATCTCCCAGGCCGTGGCCAACGCGGGCGAGGCACGCGTTTTGTGCAGCCGCTGGCCTCTCGAATCGGAAGCCGGCGGACGCAAGTATCTCGTCGGTTACATCGGCAACGAACCACGGCGTGGCCCAGATGTAGACCCACAGCGACGCGATGTACAGCAGGGCTGGCAGCGCAGACACGACGCACCCGGCAAGGAACGCGGCGACCAGCGGCAGCCTTCGGGTTTGCAGGGGGCTTCTTGTCACGTCGGCAAATCCGTGGGGCGTCCGCATCTGCGGCTGCGTCTGCGGCTGAGCGGGCGGAGGCGGCGGGCTATCGCTTGTCTTGGCTCACCGCCCCTTCAGCCTCGCCGGCCGACGCACGCAAAGCAATGGCGGAGCGGCCCGGCCCCATGTTTTGCTTTAGCGGTGTTGGAGCGTGGCTGTCTAGTTTTTCGGGACGCGTTGTAGAAAGAGCCGCCGCTCTGCGTTCAACACCGTGGGCCCATGCGGGCAAAGGCGAACCAGCCAAACGCGTGGGCGTGCCGGCGTCGCGCGAGTGGCGGCCTCCGGCAAAGACTCCGCGAACACAAGCAAGGGGCACGACCATGCCAAGGCGATGGACGATCGGGGTAGCGGCCGTGGCGGGGATGCTTGGCTTGGCGGGCTGGCCTGTGCTGGCGGAGCAGGGGCTGGCGGGGCAGGACAAGGCGGAACAGGGGCAGGCCCAGCCGCCCGGCGCCGGGCCAGGGCAGAACGGTGTCGGCGACGCGTCGCCACCGTTTTAAACGCCGCCGCGACCCCCGGGGCCACCCAGGCGTCAGGGACCCCGGCTTCAGGCGCCCGGTTTTGCTGGGCCAGGCGGTTTTGGCGGCGCGGCTGCCGACGGGCAGGGCCCACCGCCTCCGCCGCCGCCACCGCCCGGGGCGCCGCCCCCACCGCCAGGGGCGTCGGCTGAGCCGCCGGGCTTCGATCGGCGTGGCGGCCCGCCGGGGCCTCCCGGCTCTAGGCGTCGCCCGCCCGAGGGCGGCCCGGGCCAACACCACCCACCCCGTCCCGAAACGGCTGATCTGCCCGAGTCGGCTGAGGCGCCTGGGCCGGCTCAACTCTTCAACGAGATCGATGCCGACGGCGACGGCCTGATCAGCCGCGAAGAGTTTGCTCAGCACCACCGGCAGCGTCGCGGGGCCCGTCCGCCGCGTCGCGGGGCCCACGGCGGCGGGCGGCGAAGCGTTGGCCCAGCGGGCATGCCGCCACGGCCGCCGATGCCACCCGGCCCGCCGCCCGGCCGCGGCATGGAGGGCGGCGACGGGGGTGATCGCCAAGCGTCGCCCGGTAGGCAAGCGTCGCCCGGCAGGCACGGGCCGCCTGGTATGCGCGGGCGTGGCTGGCCGATGCCGCCGCCGCCGCCACTGCCGCCCCACGCGTGGGGCCAGCACGGGCCGCCCGGCGAGGGCCCACCCCACGGGCAGCAGTGGCGTGACGGGCAACAGCGGCGTGGTATGCCCGGCAATCGCCCCGACAGCCGCCGGCCCGGCCCACCGCCCCCCCAGCGGCCCGACCGCCCCGCGGCGGCGGATCGGCCTGCGCTGGAGGATCCGCAACCGGGCATCGACGAACCCACCGGCGACCCGCCGCCGCCGCCCGGGGATACGATCTAACGGCCCCGCGCGTTAACCGCTTGTTTTGCCCGCGAATGACGCGAATAAGCGCGAATGGTTGCGTCGGTATCAGCTCCTTGCCAGCGGCGAGAAGCCCAACCTACGCGCGAGCGAACGAAACCTCGGGCGTCTGCGGCAATGTCTGCGAAATCGGCCGTGAAACGCCAATCGCCCGCCCCGCCTTCAGGTTTTGTCCATTGGCTCTCAACCTCGCGCCTGCCGATTCGCGCGTATTCGCGTCATTCGCGGGCCCTCTCCAATGCCCCGTGTCCTCACCGGCGCGACAGGGCATCGCCTAGGGGGCCGCCGTCGAAGGCTTTTTCTGTTCCCGCGTGTGCGGCGTAACCGCTCTATCTGCACCCGCTAGCAGAAGGCTGCAGGTGGCCGCCGCTGTGCCCGAAGTTACTCGACGGGCGGAATCCCTCGCGTTGCTGGCCGAGCGGCGATAGGCCCTGCGGGATGTGCCCCCAACGCTGGGGCCGGCCGGGCCGGGTGGCAAGGAGCATAAGGCATGTGGCGGGCATTCTTTCTGGCGATTGGCGTGTACAGCCTGCTGCTGGGCGTCGAGGCCCTGGCGGTAGAAACGGCGGTGCTGAAGCCCAAGACCGAGGCCGGCCAGGCCGTGGCCGCCCCGCGTGAGGTCACCCCGCCCGAGTGGGCGCCGTGGAGCCTGATGGCCGGCGGGGCGGTGATTGTGCTGTACAGCTTCACCATCCCGCGGCGGGTGAAAGAGTAGGCGGGCTTTTTCCGGCTGAACCAGCCCCCGGGCACAGGTAACGCCGCCGGCGCACGCCCGGTCTCTCCGCCCGGCCGCCGCGTGAGCAGCACCGCAGCCCACGGGCAAACGGTTGTTGCCTCCTCCGGCCAGGCGTAAACTGAACCGATTCGGCACAGCCGGCCTCTCTGCCCGTTGAGCCGCTTTTTCAGCGGCCCGGCGCCCCGACCCGTCCCGCAATCGCTGCTCCGCCCCGCAACCGCTGCCCAACCCCCCCCGACCGAAGCCATGGCCACCGCACCCGCGCCCACCAACACGCCAACGCCCGGCCCCGCAACGCCCGACGCCGCCGACAGCCCGCGGATGGTCACCGGCGCCGAGATCTTGGTGCAGTCGCTGGTCAATCACGGCGTGAAGACCATCTTCGCGTACCCGGGCGGTTGCAGCATGCCCATGCACCAGGCGCTCACCCGCGTGGCGGACAAGATGCGCACCATCCTGCCGCGGCATGAGCAGGGCGGGGCGTTCGCCGCGCAGGGCATCGCCCGGTCTACCGGCGAGGTGGGCGTCGTGATGGCCACCAGCGGCCCCGGCGCCACGAACCTGGTGACCGCCATCGCCGACGCCAAGCTCGACAGCGTGCCGCTGGTCTGCGTCACCGGCCAAGTGCCCACCACGGTGATCGGCAGCGACGCGTTCCAAGAGACGCCCATGGTCGAGGTCTGCCGCGGCATCACCAAGCACCACTACCTGGTGACCGACGTGCGCGACATCGCCCGCGTCGTGAAGGAGGCGTTCCTGATCGCCTCGACCGGGCGGCCTGGCCCGGTGCTGATCGACATGCCCAAGGACGTGCAGCTAGACAGCTGCCTGCCCGACTACGAGTGCGAGCTGGACCTGCCCGGCTACAAGCCAGAGAAGCCGCGGGCCCGGGCCGAGCAGATCAAGCAGGCGGCCGCCGCCATCAAGCGGGCCAAGCGGCCGGTCATCTACGCCGGCGGCGGCATCATCCTCAGCGACGCCTCGCCGGAGCTGCGGGAGCTGGTCGCCAAGACCGGCATCCCCATCACCACCACCGTCATGGGCCTGGGTGCCTACCCCAGCACCGACGAGCTGTCGCTCGACATGCTGGGAATGCACGGCAGCGTGTACGCCAACTACGCGGTCGACCAGGCGGACCTGCTGATCGCCCTGGGCGTGCGGTTCGACGACCGGGTGACCGGCAAGGTGGCCGAGTTCTGCAAGCACGGCAAGATCGTCCACATCGACATCGACGCCGCGGAGATCAACAAGAACAAAGAGGCGCACATCCCCGTGCAGAGCGACGTGAAGTTCGCCCTGGCGGAGCTCAACCGCGTGGTCGAGGCGCCCGAGGACATCTCCGCCTGGGTCGCCCAGTGCCAGGAGTGGAAGCGGCAGCACCCGTTCAAGTACGACGAGTCGTACCCCGGCATCACGCAGCAGCACGCCATCCGCACCCTCTGGCGCCTGACGCACGACCTCGACCCGGTGGTCACCGTCGGCGTCGGCCAGCACCAGATGTGGGCCGCCCAGTACTACAAGTTCACCGAGCCACGCACCTGGCTCTCCAGCTCCGGCCTGGGCACCATGGGCTTCGGCCTGCCGGCCGCCATGGGGGTGCAGGCCGCCTTCCCCGGCCGGCTGGTGATCGACATCGACGGCGACGGCTCCTTCCAGATGAACATCCAGGAGCTCTCCACGCTGGTCTGCGAGGGGCTGCCGGTCAAAGTCTTCCTGCTCAACAACCAGCACCTGGGCATGGTGGTGCAGTGGGAAGACCGCTTCATGCAGGGCAACCGCGCCCACACCTACCTGGGCCCCATCGACCACCCCGAGTGGGCCGGCGAGGGCGACGGCATCGGCCGCATGAACCGCGACCACCGCTACGCCGACTTCGTCAAGATCGCCGAGGGCTACGGGATGGGCGGCGGCTACGTCGACAAGAAGGAAGACCTCGAGGCGGCCATCCAAGAGATGATCGCCCACGACGGCCCGTACCTGCTGGACGTCGCCGTCCCGTACCAAGAGCACGTCCTCCCCATGATCCCCGGCGGCCTCACGGTGAAAGACATCATCACGGAGTAGGCGCGGGGTTGGAGGCGCGAGGTTGGAGGCGCGAGGTGGAGGGCGCACGGTGGCAGGCGCTAGGTGGCAGTGGGAAGTTGGAAGTTGCAGCCGCACAGCCCGCCGCCACGGTTTGCACCCCGCTTGCGAACTAGCGCCTCCCAACCAGCGCCTGCCACCTGCCACCTTCCATCTGCCACCTAGCGCCTGCCAACTCTGCACACAACAATGCCTTTCGAACTGCCCGAGATCACGCCGTGGCCCTGGATCGACGCCTACAAGCCGGGCATCGACATGACGCTCGTGCGTGAGAACCTCAAGCTCACGCCGACCGAACGACTCGAAAAGCTTCAGCGCTTGGTTCGCGGGATAGACGCCCTGCACGAAGCAGGGAAAGCTCACCGCGAGGCGAAACGACCCGCTTCCGATTCAAAGGACTAATAGGCGGTCCCATGGAAGAGTTTCGCAAGATCATCCAGACAGTTTCGCGTGGAGGAATCGAAGGGATTCTCATCGGCGGCGTGGCGGGAGCGTTGCGTGGCGCGCACCGCCCAACGCGTGATGTTGATCTGCTCTACCAGCGCGATGAAGAGAACTACGACCGTATCGTTCAAGCGATCAGCCCATTGAGCCCTTACCTGCGCGGGGCGCCGCCCAACCTTCCGTTCAAGTTCGACACTCGCACAATCGCCGCCGGCGGCAATTTCACGCTGACAACTTCAGCGGGTGACTTGGACCTGCTGGCGACGATAGCTGGCGGCGACTACGACTCACTGCTACCGCACGCAGAGGTGATGAAGTTATTCGGTGAGGAAATAAAAGTCCTCGACCTCGAAACCCTCATCCGCGTCAAGCGCGCCGCCGGCCGGCCGAAGGACTTCGAGGCCATCGCCGAGCTTGAGCGGATCGCCGAAGAGCACGGCAGCGCCTAACGACGCGGGCCCCGGCGCTGCGAGGCCAAGCCCAGGAGTGCTGTGCGATGAGTACGCCGGAGGCCGATTCGAAAGCCGACCAGAACGGCCGCACGATGGTCCGCGTGGTCGCGGTCGCACTCGTGGCCGGCTGGTGGTTCTTGCTGTCTTGGACGGCCAGATTGAGCGAGGGAGATTTCGAGCGGCAGCAGGCCGAGCGGAGGCAAGCGCACTTCAACCAAGTGAAGCAGGGTGAAGACACCGCGGAGATCGTCATGGACGCAGAGCTGCTGCCGTTGCTTGCCGGCGACGCAGACTGCATCGCGAATCTGAAATATCTGCACTTTCAGATGGTGGGCGTTGCCCCCGAGCAAGCGGAGCTCGTTTCGCGGTTCTCCAACCTCAAAGAAATCCACTTCTACGACACGAACGGCGCAGACCTCGTCTTGCGGTCTGCCCACGGTTTGCCCGTCGAGTCGCTCAGCTTCATGTCGACCTACTTGCCGGTCGGCGCCCTGCAAGGCCTGCCGAACTTTGCGAACCTGAAGACCGTCCGCTTTGAGACGGCGGTACGTCCGGAACAGCTCGAGGTCCTTGAGAGCCTACCGGACCGTATCACCGTCGAGATCCCGTATCCCGCCACGCCGCAAGAGCCTGGAGGAGATAGCAAACCCGCTGCGTGACGCCTTTCCTACGAGTGGCCAAAACCTGCGCCGCGTGGCACAAAACGGCGTGGCCTAACTCTCGGCTAGGATTTGGTGATCTGCGTTGTAGGCTGACAATCGCACCACTCTCACGCGTGGGCCGTTTTTGGTGCGCGGCGTTGTAAGTCGTTGGGCGCCGGTTGGGTGGGCTGGGTGCTGCGTTGCTCTTGGGGCCAAAAACGCGCTGAGAGGGCGCCGGTCGAAGTCGCTGGCAGCTTTTTTGTGCCAGGGCTGCGGAGTGGGCAGTGGGCAGTAGGCAGGCGCTAGGTGGAAGGTGGAAGGTGGAAGGCAATCGCCGTCATCCGCTAGCCAACGGCTAATAGCCAACAGCCAACAGCCAACAGCCAACAGCCAACAGCCCTCTCACTCTCCTTCTGCCGCCGGCGGCTTGTCTGCTTCTGTGGCGTCGGCTTGGGGCGGGTACTGGTCGTCCCACTCTTTGACGTTGGGGTCGCCCAGCTTGCCGGTGCTCTTGGCGATGAGCATCGCCACGGTGGCGTCGCCCGTGACGTTGACCGTCGTGCGGCACATGTCCAGGACCCGGTCGACCGCGACGACCAGCGTGAGGCTCTGCTCCGGGATGCCGATGGCGCCTAGCACGATCAGCAGCATCACCATGCCGGCGCCCGGCACCGCCGCCGAGCCGATGGACGCCAGCGTCGCGGTGACCACAATCTGCAGCTGGTCGCCCAGCGAGAGGTCCGTGCCCAGCGCCTGGGCGATGAACACGGCCGCCACCGCCTGGTAGAGGCTGGTGCCGTCCATGTTCACCGTGGCGCCGATGGGCAGCACGAAGCTGGCCACCTCTTCGTCGACGCCCAGGTGCTCCTCGACCCGCTCCATGGTCACCGGCAGCGTCGCGGCGCTGGAGCTGGTAGAGAACGCCAGCAGCTGCGCAGGCGAGATGCCGCGGAAGAAGAACCCCACGCGGCGGCCCGTGAGCCAGACGACCAGCAGCGTGTAGAAGCCGATCATCGCCGCCAGCCCCGCCACGACGCACACGCTGTACTTGATGAGCGCCAGCAGCAGGTCCCAGGCCGGCGCGTCGACCACCAGCGCGGCCAGCAGGGCGGCCACGCCGTAGGGCGCGGCCAGCATGATCAGGTCGATGAGCTTGAGGATGACTTCGTTGAGCCCGTCGAAGAACGCCTTGACCGGCGCCGCCTTCTCCGCCGGCACCAGGATCAGCCCCACGCCGAAGAAGATGGCGAACACGATGACCTGCAGCATCTGGTTGTCCGCGGCGGACTGCACCACGTTGCTGGGGACCATATCGACCAGCGGCTGCAGCGGGCCCTGCGCCTTCAGGTCGGCGGCGGCGGCGATCTTGGCGTCCACCACGTCCTGCGACTGGGCGGCCAGCTTCTCGCGGGTCTCCTCCGTCACGCCTCGGCCGGGGCCGGCCACGTTCACCACCAGCAGGCCGATGGTGACGGCTACCACGGTGGTCATCAGGTACAGGCCGACGGTCCGGCCGCCCATGGCCGAGAGGCTCGAAAGGTCCTTCAGGTCGGAGACGCCCTTGACGAGCGAGGCGACGATCAGCGGCACGGCGATCGCCTTCAGGGCGTTGATGAAGATCGTGCCGAAGGGCTTCACCCAGTCGGTCACCAGCTGCCCCTGCCCGGTGGCCACCGCCAGGGCCCCCAGCAGCACGCCGGCGGCCATGCCGATCAGGATCTTCCAGTGCAGCCCCAGGCCGGGCCGCTCGCCGCGGCCGCGTTGATCGCCGCCGGTGGGCTGGTCGCCGGCGTTGGTCTCTCCGGCAACGCTGGGCTGGTCGTCGCTTGGCATAGGGTCTCGCCGGGCGGGTGGGTTGCGGGAAGGGCCTGGCTGGGCCGTGGCGCCCGTCTTGGCAGGGCTGCAACTTTAGTTGAAACGCCGCCGGCGGGCGACTTCTGGCGCCGGCCTGGTAGGGCGTGACGCTTCGTGCCGCCGCGCAACTCGCGGCAGGCCCCGCACCCGCCGCTTTTTGCCCAAGTGGCCCGCGCGGCCGGTCGATGGAGAAGGATGCCGCTAGCAAAAGATGGGTGCTCTGGGCGGCGCGAATCAATCAGGCCGAGGATTCCGTGGACACGCACGCCGCCCGTTTCGACCCGCCAACCCTGCTGATGCCCGGCGCCGCCGCTGAGCGTGGCACGAAAGCCAACGCCGCGGCGCCGCCCGTGTTTGCCTCCCCGCCCGCCGCCGACACGGCGAGCCGGCTGCTGCACCACCAGCGGATGGCGGCCGTGCTGCGTGGCGCCGTCGAGGGCTTTGACCTGACCGGCGCCGAGCTCTGCCTGCTGGACGACACCACGGCCGAGCTGCGTGTGGCCGTCGACTTCGGCGATGGCCCGGCCGCGGCGCCGCGGCCGCTGGAATCGGCCGAGGCGGACCTGGCGGCCATGGCCGGCGGGGCCGTGGTGCTGGAGGACGAAGGCATGGTCGCCGAGTGGGGCACGCCCCGCCGGTGCCGGGCCGCGGTGTGCGTGCCCGTGGCTTCGGACGCCACCATCCACGGCACGCTGTGGCTGTACAGCGCCGGCCCGCGTGCTTTCAGCGACGGGCACGTGCAGCTGATCGAGATCGTCGCCGGCCGGCTGGCGGTCGAGATCGAGCGGCGGGCGTTGCTCGATGCGGCTGACGCGGCGGTTGGCCGAGGAGTAGATGCCGCCCCGCGCAACCCAACTTCGGCGCGTCCGGCCGAAGCAACACCCGCGGCTAGCGTACCGGCCGCGGCGCCGGCGGCGGTGGACGAGCTGGAGGTCGCCGGCCACGTGATCGAAGGCAATCCGGACGCCTTCTACGGGCGGTACCGCCTGGCGGACGGGCGGCTGCTGGTGCTGGCCGGCGCGCCGATCGACGCCCCGGCGATCACCGGGGCCGACGCCGCCAACGCCGCCCGGGTCGCCCGCTACACGGCGCGGTCGCTCGCCGAGTCTGCCTACGACGCCGGCGAGCTGCTCACGCGGGTCTCTCGCCGGGTGTGGCGGTCGACGGTGGGCGGCGAGGGCGTTTCGCTCGCCGCGCTGCTGATCGACCCCGAGGAGTGCACCGGCACGGTGGCGCTGGCCGGCAGCGCGGCGGTGCTGTCGGTGCGGGCGTCGGGCGTCCGTAAGCGGCTGACCGACGCCCCGCCGCTGGGCTGGGACGACGCGGAGCTGTACCAGTCGACGCCGCTGGAGCTCTCGCCACGCGAGCGGCTGATCTTGGCGGCGGCCGACCCGCGGCACGCCAACGCCGAAGCGATCGACCGGCTGGCCGCCGGCTTCCGTGGCCTGTCGGCAGAGAGCCACCGGGCGATGCCGGCCGAGCGGGCGGTGGCCATCCTCGCCGAGCAGCGGAACCCGCCGCAGGCGATGGCAGCCATCCGCTGGCGGTAAGCCACCCGCGCAGCCCACCGCACGCGAGTTGGCTCAGCCCGCGGCACGCGATTCGACTCAGCCCGCGGCACGCGATTCGGCGAGCGCCGCGTGTGTTTGGCGGAGCACCCCGTCCAGCCCCTCGCCGGTGACCGACGAGAAGAGCAGCACCGGGCGGCCGATGGCTTCGGCCAGCGCCTGGCGTGCCGCCTCGGCGCCGGGCAGCTCGGCCTTGCTGATGGCGACAATCTCGGGCCGGTCGGCCAGGTCGGCGCCGAACTGCTCGCCGTAGGCCGACAGCTCTTGCCGTATCGCCCGGTAGTTGTCGACCGGATCGGTCCCGTCCATTGGCGTGGGCTCAACCAGGTGGAGCAGGACGCGTGTGCGTTCGACGTGGCGGAGGAACTCGTGCCCCAGCCCCACGCCGCGGCTGGCGCCGTCGATCAGGCCGGGGATGTCCGCCATGACCAGCGTGCGGTCTAGGTCGATCTGGACGATGCCCAGGTTCGGCTTCTTGGTGGTGAACGGGTAGTCGGCGATCTCGGGCCGGGCCCGCGACACGCGGCTGAGCAGCGTGCTCTTGCCGGCGTTGGGTTTGCCCAGCAGCCCGACGTCGGCGATCACCTTCAGCTCCAGGGCGATCGACCGCTGCTCGCCGGGCTCGCCGCGGGTGAACTCGCGTGGCGCCTGGTTCGTGGCGGACTTGAAGCGGGTGTTGCCCTTGCCGCCCTTGCCGCCCTTGGCGGCGACAATCTGCTCGCCGGCCGCCGCCAGGTCGCGGAGCACCAGGTCGTGCGTCGTGTCGCGGACCACCGTGCCGGGCGGGACGCGGATCGTCAGGTCGTCGGCGCCCGCGCCGTGGCGGTTGGAACCGCTGCCGGCCGTGCCGCTCTTGGCCCGCCAGTGCTTGCGGCCGACCAGCGGCGAGAGGCTGTCGACGCCGTCCTGGGCGGCGATGATGACGCTGCCGCCCCGGCCGCCATCGCCGCCGTCCGGCCCGCCCCGCGGCACAAACTTCTCCCGCCGGAAGCTCATGCACCCGTCGCCGCCGTCGCCGGCTTGGATCTCGATCTCAACGCGGTCGACGAACACGGTGCGGCCGGCTGGCTTTGGGTAAGGGGATGGTGGGGATGACGGTGGGGGTTTTGGGATTGCAACCTCAGACCGTAGGTCAGCTAGTCGCAGAGATGCGCAATCGCTTCGTAACGCCGCCAATCGGCTTCTGTGGTCCTTCTCCATGCAGCGACTGCGTCTTCTACCGTCTCGACCCAGATGCACTGGGGCACAATGAAGTAGCCTGCGTCGGGCCCGTAGGGCGATTCTTTAGCAGGCTGGATACAAGACTGCTCCGGAAACTCCGAGGCGACGACACTTATGCCGCTCCCGGGATATCGCGAATAAATCCGGTCGCATGAAATGGTGTAAAAGCGTCCGTCGACAACAACGCCTTCGCGGTTATGAAAGGTGCTTTCCCGATGCCAATTAACTGCGTCTAAACGTTCAGCCCAGCCTCGCAGCCTTTCGCGCACCGCACGCCAGTTCATTTCCGAATGAAGCTCCGGACCAAGCCCTAATCCGATCGCCACAACACCAATTGCAGCGAGCAGGTGCTTGATGCGGAATCGGAATAGAAAGGTCATCGCCTGCTTTGCTGCATCTTGTCGAGGGCAACGAATCGGCAAAAGCTGTCGGCTCTAGGCAGAAAGACTAGGGGCCCGCACGGGAACAGCAGAAGCGAGTCGTTTAGCGCGATCAGGCCAGCGCTCGAATCAGCCATCTCCCTCATCCCCAGCGTCATCCCCCTCATCCCCCTACCGTCAGCCCGCGCAGCAAAAAGGGGCGTAGCCTCGCGGCCCGCCCCCTTTTTGCTCCGCTTCTGGCTGGATTGGCCCGCCGGGCGGGTTAGTTGGCTGCCGCTGGCTCGGCCGCGGGGACAACATTCACGCGGCGGCCCTTTTGGTCGAACTTCACGTGGCCGTCGATCAGCGAGTAGAGCGTGTAGTCTTTGCCCTGGCCGACGCCCTTGCCGGCGTGGAACTTGTTGCCCAGCTGGCGGATGATGATCGAGCCGGGCTGCACCACTTCGCCGCCGTACTTCTTCACGCCACGCCGCTGGGCGTTGGAGTCGCGGCCGTTGCGGCTGGAGCCTTGTCCCTTCTTGTGTGCCATCGCTGTGTACCGTTGCTGGTGTGCCTTCGGTTGGGTTTGCCGGCGTCTGCGTTGATTGGCCTGCGTTAGTGGGCCGCGGGGAAAGCCACAGCCGGCCGCCGGCTTGCAGACTACGCGGTTTGCCGAGCACCGAAAGCTATCGGTAAACCCACTTGTGGGCAACCCCTGGCTTGACGCCGTACAGGGACGCCTTGCCCGGGGCCACGCCGTAGCGGACTTCGGACTCGTGCTCGAGGAACTGATCGCCGGGCCGCCAGAAGTTGAGCTGCAGCGTCTTGCGGACAAACCGTCGGCCCGTGCCCGGGGCGTCCCCGGCGGTGTAGGCGCCCTGCGGGTCCCGCCACCGGTAGGCGTTGGTGAGCCCGCGGACAAACACGCTGAAGAAGTCCATCTCCGGGTCGATGTCGGTCCACGTAGCGACGCCCCACACGGTCTGCTCGTCGTCTTCGGAACCGACCGGGATCGGCTGCTCGGCCATCTGCGTGCTGGTCAGCAGCCGCCGGCCGGGCAGCTCGCGGCGGCGGATCGGCTCCACGGCCGCCGGGATCACCCGGTCGAGGTACGCACGGTAGAGCTTGTTGCCGGCGTCGTCGACGTCTTGCCCTTCGAGCACAAAGTGCGGCAAGAACCGCCGCGGCTGGGCAGGCTGCGGCGCGACCGAGAAGTAGCCGTCCTGCTCCTCGCTGGGCGACAGCGCGTCGGACCGGTTGTCGACGCGGTACACCAGGTACCAGACCAGCGTGCGACGCATCTCGCCGGTGCGTGTCGGCAGATCGACAAAGATCATCCGCAGCGGCTTGAAGCCGAAGTCCAGGTTCCACACGTCGCGGCGGAACCGCACCTGCTCCGCCTGGCGGTACAGCGTGCGGGACTGCGGGACCAGCTTCGGCTTCCAATTGAGGCCGCGTTGAGCGCGGATCTCGACCAGGTCGTGAACGGCGGTCGCCTCTTCTGGGTTGATCTCGACGGGGATGAACGTCTCGACGCCGGGGGCGAACTCACGCGGCTCGACCTTGGGGGTCACGCCGGGCCCGGTCGTGGCGGGCTCTAAGGCGCTTGGTCCCACCGCCTGGCCGCTGGCCGGGCCCGAGATCAGCGCGGCGATCACAATCGCCGCCGCGGAGAGCGTCCGCCACAGCGGAGAGCAGTTGTTGGACGCGGCTTGCATCGACGGTGGTTCCGCTTTGGAGAGGGTCCACGCAAACTCAGGCGGGGAGCGCGGGCAGAGGCGGGTCCATCCTCGATATCGGCGGCCTGGGTGTAGGCAGGGCTGAAGGCGGTTCAGCCCTCTTCGCCCACTTCCAGAGTCTAATTGCTCCGCGAAGCCCGGGCAAACCGCGGGCAAATGCCAGGCCGGAAACACGCATGCCGGTGGCGCCGGCTGTAGCGGCAAGGCGTGTTCGCACGCCGTCCGAAGAACAGCAGAGCGGCGCCCATGAAACGAAAAAGGCTCGGCCCCGAGCGTGCTGGGAATACGCTCCGGGCCGAGCCGACGGGCATGCTGGTGTGGGGCAGCAGCGATGCCCGCTGTTTATCGTCGCGGCGGTCGGTCAGATCTCGGCGTCGAGTGCCGGCCGGTCGGCGCCGCGGCTGGGCGGGGCGTCGGGCCTGCCGCCCGGTCTGCCGCCGGGCCTTCCGCCCGGGCGCCCGCGTCCGGCGCCACGCCGGCCCTCGGGTCCGCGAGACCGCATCTCGGCCCGCATCTTCTCCATGAAGGCGATGAACTGGTCTCGGCTGATGGCGCCGTCGCCGTCTTCATCAATGCGATCAAACATCGCGGCGGGGTCCATCATCGGTGGTCCACCGGCCCGGCCACGACCCTGGCGCCGCCCACGGCCTTGGCCCTCGCCCCGTGCGCGGCGCCGCTCGCCCTGTTGGGCCCCACGTTCGCCGGCGCCTTCCGCCCCGGGTTGCTTGCCACGCCGCTGCCGCATCCGCTCCATGCGTGCCTCGCGGGCCGCTTGCCGCTCGTCGGCGTTCAGCTTGCCGTCGCCGTCGAGGTCGAATTCTTCCAGGATCCGCTGCATCCGCTCTGGGTCCCGCTGGGGGCGTTTGGGCGGGTTGTCAGGCTCTTCCGCCAAGGCCGGGCTGGCAATCAGCGCGACCAGCAAGCCGAGCAGGGCCGGTTGCAGGCGCCGCGACGCACGCAGGGACCGGCTTGCCGCCGGGGGATGGGTAATCGCCATGGTTATCTCGTTCTGAAAGGGTTGTCGCCCGCCGCGGGCTGACCGATTGACTGGGATGACCGATTGGGTGAAAGGGAGCGCCTGCGTGTCGCTTCTGGGTATCGCGTCTGGGTATCGCGTCTGGGTGTAGCGTTTGGGTGTAGCGTCTGGGTGTAGCGTCTGGGTGTAGCGTCTGGGTGTAGCGTCTGGGTGTAGCGTCTGGGTGTAGCGTCTGGGTGTAGCGTCTGGGTGTAGCGTTTGGGCGCCGCGGCCGGCGGTAGGCTCCAGGCCGCGGCGGAACCGCCGCCACTTTCTTCTAACCCGCCGGGCGGCGGCCGGTTTCGCCCAAAATTCCGCTTCGGTGCCGTTTGATCGTGCGTGGCTCGCTTCGACGCGGGTCGCGTGTTGCTATCGCCCCGCCCAGCGGCGACGTAGACTTGCCGCTCTACGCCACCCGGTTCCCAGAGAGCCCGCCCCGCCCGATGCACGCCGAAACCCCGCTGTACCTGGCCGCCGTCCTGTCGCTGGGGGTCGCTGCGCAGTGGCTGGCGTGGCGGCTGCGGCTGCCGGCGATTGTGCTGCTGCTGGCGTTTGGCTTTGTGCTGGGCAACTTCGCCCGCCCCGACGAGTACATCGGCGAGGCGTTGCTGCCTATGGCGTCGCTGGCCGTGGGGGTCATCCTGTTCGAGGGCGGCCTCAGCCTGCAGCTCCGCGAGATCAAGGAGACGGGCGGCGTCGTGCTTCGCCTGGTCACCATCGGCCTGCTGGCCACCTGGGCCCTGACGACCGCCGCGGCCCACTGGATGATGGCCTTCTCGCTGCCCATGGCCGCGCTGGTGGGCGCATTGCTCACCGTCAGCGGGCCGACCGTGATCCTGCCGCTGCTGCGGCAGGTGCGGCCCGAGCGCCGCGTGGGGAACGTCATCAAGTGGGAGGGCATCGTCAACGACCCCATCGGCGCCGTGCTGGCGGCGCTGGTGTTTGAGGTGGTGCGGCGCCTCGCCGCGGGCGACGCGGCCGACGCCGCCGGCGGGCTGCTCGCCGCCGAGTCCTTCCGCAACCTGGCGATGACCATCGTTGTTGGGCTGATTCTCGGCGGGCTCAGCGCGGCGCTGGTGATCGCGATGCTCAGCAACTACCTGGCGCCCGACTTCCTGCAGAACCCGCTGATCCTGGCGATCGTGATCGCCGTCTGCGCGGCCTCCAACGCTATCCGCCCAGAGTCCGGCCTGGTCACCGTCACGGTGCTCGGGCTGCTGCTCGCCAACCAAGACCGGGTGACGGTCAAGCACGTCGTGGAGTTTAAGGAGAACCTGCGGGTGCTGCTGATCTCGGTGCTGTTCATCGTGCTCTCGTCGCGCGTGGAGCTCGGGGTGGAGCAGCTGAGGCAGATCGGCTGGTGGGGGCTGCTGTTCTTGGCGGCGGTGATCTTGGTGATCCGCCCGGTGGCCGCCGGCCTGGCGACGCTGGGCAGCGACCTGAGGCGGAACGAGCGGCTGCTGCTGTGCTGGATCCACCCGCGTGGCATCGTGGCGGCGGCGGTCGCATCGCTGCTGGCCATCCAGTTCAAGGACACCCGCTTCGCCGACGAGGCGGACCGCCTGGTGCTGGTCACGTTCATGGTGATTGTGGGCACGGTTGTGGTGTACGGCCTGACGCTCAGCGGCGTCGCCCGGCGGCTTGGGCTGGCGGGCGACGAGCCCCAGGGCGTGATGTTCGCCGGCGCGTCGCCCATGACGCGGGAGATCGCCCTGGCGCTCAAGAGCGAAGGGTTCGACACGCTGCTGGTCGACACCAACCCGCAGAACATCTCCGCGGCGCGGATGGCCGGCCTGCCGGTCTGCTACGCCAGCATCGCCAGCGACTTTGTGCAGGAAGAG
>JBCCQL010000015.1:0-17767 GCA_039024355.1 Planctomycetota bacterium | reverse complement strand
CGTCATCTCGTTCCCGTCCTGGTTGCCGCCCCCGGAGGCGGCGCTGAAGTATGGATCCGCGTGCCGGCCGGTCAGGCCGACGCGGCAACTAGTTGAGGTTGCCCAAACCGAACCGGTCGATCCGGTTCAGCATCGCCGTGCCGAGCGACGTGAATCCAAGGAGCCGCTCAAACGGTTGGGTGATGCTGCCGACCAGCGAGTCGAACCTCGTGAGCGGGTCGACCGAGATGAACAGCCGGTCGCCGTCCATCAGCTGGTAGTTGGTGGCGGTCTGGCCGCCGCGGGTGATCGCCGTGTAATCGACCGGCAGGATCTGCTCGCAGCCAACGCCGCCGGGCGCCGGCCGGGCGATGAAGATCTTGGTCGAAGAGATCTGGCTCAGCCCGCCGATCCGCGACAACGCGTCCAGCACGGTCTCGTTGCCGGTGATCGGCTGGTCGGTGATCTGGTCGCCGAACCCGCCGCCCTGCGTGACGATGTAGTATTTTTTGCTGTTGTAGGCGAAGACGTCGACGATCACCTCCGGGTTCTCCAGGTAGTACGACAGCCGCTCCTCGATCGTCGCCTTGGCCTGGTTGAGCGTCATGCCGGTCACGTACACCGAGCCGTACGTCCCCAGGTTCACACGGCCGTCCGGCCCCACCAGGTGCTCGCCGGCGATCTGCTGGGCGCCGGAAGAGAACGCCAGCGAGACGCTCACCTCCGGGGCGGCCAGGATCTTCGAAAGCTGGTCGCGGATGGTGTCCTGCGCCTCGTCGATGGTTAGGCCGACGACCTTCACCTTGCCACCGTAGGCCGGGCCCAGGTCGACCGTCCCCTCGGGGTCCACCGAGTAGGCGTCCGCCAGTGGCTGCTCGGGGATGCCCCCCTCGACACGGATCAGCAGGCCGTCGAAGGGCTCGATCTTGTGCGGCGCCTTGGGCACGATCTTCACCGCCGTGATCACCAGGATGTCCGGCGGCTCGATCACGTAGCGTGGCAGCGAGACCATCTGCAGCTCACGCGGCACGGGGCTCTGGCGGGGCGGCTCGGGCGGCGTGGCGGGCACGGGCGACCGGCTGGCGTAGAAGGCCGTGCAGCCGCTGCTCCCCGCCATCGCTACGAGGGCGAGCAGCAGCGCGGCGGCGGCGGGGTTCGTCCGGCGGTCGTTCTTGGCCATGTTTCGCCTGCTTAAGAGAGCTCCCGCCACGGGGGCGGCAATACAGCGAGTCGGGCGTGCGGGGCTGACGCCACACAGGGCGTAGCACGGGCGCGAGCCCTGCGATTCGCTCAGCCGGCACAGTCGTAATAATCGGACCGCGGGCGTCGCAACTTTGCCCCGGCCGACAAATTTCCCGCCCAAACTCAGCCGGGCGGCCATCGGCTACGCTGCGCCGTTGGCGCCGCGGCGTTGGCCAGCAAGAAGACGGCGCCCGCGAACCCTGCCCGCTCGGGCTGCGTAAGCCCACGCAGCGGCCCAGCGTTCGCACGCGCGACGCACCAGTCTGCGCAGCCGTCACTACCCGCACGCCGACCGTGCAGGGCGCTCGCAAACCGGCACGCGGCGCGAGCCAGTCCGAAGCACCCAAACCGGCGAAAAACCGCTAGAAAACCGGCCTCGACGGTGTGCTGGCGGCCCTCCGTGCGGGGGCTTGCCGGCGTTTGACAGAAATTTTTTGCACGCGTATTCTCGACTCCGTCAGGGCAGCCGGCGGCCCCGTCAGCACGGGCGGCTAGCACGGAGCGGGCCGCTGCCGGCCAACCGCTGACGGCCTGGCGCCGCGTCGGCCTGGCGGTTTAGGCAAGCGGTTTAGGCAACCGCAGACACCGTGTCGCCGAGGGACCATGTCGCCAAAGGAATGGCGGTGGCCGCTCCGACGCGATCGCCGCACCGGAAAGCCTACCGACCGGGCCGCAGGCGGCGGCCCCTTTCTCGCACGGATCGCGATCGCAGCCATCGGCCGATCCGCACCCGGCAGTTGAGCCCTGGCTACGGGCGCCGACGCTGGGGCAACCACACGCAGGCCAACCACACGCAGGCCAAACACGACCGGGCCAATCGCAACCGCAGATCTGCAGCACCTGTCTTATCGCCCCGCCGCTATGTCGACCACCTTCGCATCGACCCCCGCATCCGCCGCCACTCCCGACGCCGGGGCCGCCGCCGAGACCGCGGAGCCCACCCGCTTCGCACTCACCCCGCAGGCCGCGCTGGCGCCGCTCGCCACGCTGGTTGGGTTGTGCGGCGTGCTGCTGTTTGCGTATTGGGAGGTGCTGAGCGAAACGGCCGTGGCGTGGTCGCAGCCGCAGTATTCGCACGGCTGGATTATCCCGCTGATCGCCCTGTTCATCATGTGGGTGCGGCGGCCGAACAAACGCCTTGGCACGATCGACGCCGTGCACCCGTACGCGGGGCGTGCGATGGCGGGCCTGGGCGCCTTGGCGGGGGTGGGCTACCTGCAGGGCTGGCCGCTTGTGCCCGGCTTAGCCCTCGGTGCCTTGTGCCTGACCGCCCTGGTGGTGTGCCTGGTCGATCAGCCTTTTTCCACTCCCAGCGTATCGCGTGGCAGCGACCGCCGCATCACCGCGGCCCTATGGGTGCTGATGGCGGCGTCGGTGGCCACGATGGCCGGCGCGGTCTTTAGCCGCTCGCTTGGGTTTGTGGTGTCGCCGCTGCTGCCGGGCTACTTGCAGTTGCTGAGCCTGATGCTGCTGTGCGGCGGCGGGTTTGTGGTCAGCGGGTTTGTGGCGTCCGGCGCCCGGCCCGGCACCGCGGAGCTCGCCTTCGGTCTGGTTGTGATGGGCTTGTCCATCGCCAGCTGGCTGTACGCCACGCCGGTGGACATGATCCCGCTCAAGCGGTTCACGTTCATCACCGCGTTGTTCGGCGCCTTTGCCATGATCGGCGGGTTGCGGCTGATCTGGTGGGCGGGCCCGGCGGTTGCGTTTGTGCTGTTCATGTACCCGCTGCCGCACATCATCGAGCACACCGCCCTGCTCAAGTTCCAGAACATCGCGGTCACCGGCAGCCGGGTCGTCCTGACCATGCTTGGGTGCTACGTGGAGCAGCAAGAGAACACGCTCCGCGTCGAGGGCATCCCGATGGAAGTGGTTGAGGCCTGCAGCGGCCTCAGCATGACCACCATCTTGATCGCCATGGCGGTCGCCATGGTGCTGCTCGTGAAGCGCCCGTGGTGGGACCGGCTGATCATCCTGCTGACCGCGGTGCCGATTGCGATCATCTCGAACGTGTTCCGCATCGTGGCGACGGCGCTCATCTGGATCGCCGCCGACATGCTGGTGACCATGTCGCCCGAGTCGGCCGCGAGCACCCGGAACGTGCTGCACGACTACGCGGGCATCCTGCTGATGATGCCCTTCGCGCTGGGCATCTACTGGCTGGAGTTCCGTTTGCTCTCGATGCTGACCACGCCCGAGGAGGGCATAGAAATGCAGAGCGGGAAGGTGCTGGGCACGCCGGCCATGCGGTAGCGGCAAGAAACGGGCCCGCTACGGGCCCGCTACGGGCCTGGCTTGCTGGTCGCCCCGACACGCTTGAGGCAAAAGCGAAACACGCCGGCTACAGGTTTCGTAGAAACCACACCGGGAGGTAGCCGATATTGACCGCCCCGCACCGCAAACCGCATCTGCGAAGAGACTTACGGCGCCCACAGGCGATAAGCGAGCGTTTGGCCTAGCGGTTGCTCCGTCAGCAGCACCGTGCGGCCGGCTGCTCCGGCAACCCGACGCGCTAGCAACCCCGACGCCCCGACAGCCCCGTGTGCGGGGCGTTTACCCTTGGAGACCGTTGCTCGATGAACTCTCAAGACCACAGCAGCCAGGCAAGCGGCGGCGGTGTCGCCGAAGAGGCCCCCACGCCCCGCAACAAGGCGTTGGTCACGCAGCCAGCGGGGATGCCCGCCGGCGTGGCCGCCGCGTCGCCCCAAACGGCTACCGATGTGATGCGTGGCGGGATGGACGCCGCGTCGCTGTTCCACGCCTTCCGCCGGCGTTGGCTGCTGGCCCTGGGCATGGGCCTGCTGACCGGTGGCGCCGCCGCGGCCGCGCTCTACTTTTTGATCCCGGCGTCGAGCTCCGCCACCGCCACGTTCCTGGTGAAGAGCAACGAAGACACGGTCCTTGAGGACCTCGGTCCCGAGTCCAGCTTTGAGACCTACCGCAAGACGCAGATCCAGTGGATCCAGAACCAGTACGTGCTGCGGGAGGCCTTGAAAGAGCCCGACGTCAAGGCGAGCCCACTGTTTGCCGACGTCGACATCATCGACCGGGTCGATTGGCTGCGTGACCAACTGGAGGTCACCTTCCCGCAAGAGTCGGAGATCATGCAGATCAAGCTCGAAGGCAACGCAAAGCCCGATGAGCTGGCGACGGTGCTCAACGCCGTGGCAAAAGTGTACATGGACGAGGTCGTGTTCGACGAACGGACGCGTCGCCTAAAGCCACGCGAGATCCTAGCCATCAGCGCCCGCAAGCTGGGCGAGGAGATCAAGCGGAAGTCGGCGGCCTACTACGCCCTGCTGCAAGAGGGCGGCAACTCCGGCCAGTACAGCTCTGGCGTCGACCCGGACACGACGATGATGATCGCCCAGGTCCGCGACCTGCAGCGTCAGAAGGCCGACGCCCAAAACTCGCTGCTGCAGACACAGATCCAGGTCGAGACGTTCAAGCGGCAGTCGAAGGACCCCAGCCTGCTCGAGATGCAGATCAGCCAGGCGATCGAGTACGACCCGCAGATGGCCGCCCTGCGTGAGCAGAAGATGGCCATGGACTACCAGATCAGCGCCATGCGGGGCATCTACAAGAACGAGACCCGCGGCACCCGCGCCCTGCAGGCGCAGGCGGCCGGCATCAACCAGCAGATCGCCCAGTACGAGCAGGAGCTCCGCTCGGCGATGCTCAACGAGCAGGCCGACGCCCCCAACCCAACGCTCGCCGCCATGCAGAAGGAGCTGCAGGTCAAGCAGCAGTTCCTGCAGCAGCGCATCACCGCGGCACAGACGGCCATGGACGAAATCCTCGAGAAGCTGCGTGAGAAGGGCCGCGTCAACACCGACCTCGAGCTCCGTGCCGCCGAGATCCAGCAGCTGCGTAGCGTGCAGCAGCGGATCGCCGAGCGGATCGAGACCTGGGACATCGAGGCCGAGGCGCCGAACCGCGTGATCCGGATCGAGGGCGTCGAGGAGCGGGGCGCCATCAACACCTTCGCGCGGCTGGTGCTCAGCGCCCTGGGCGGCGTCGGGACGCTGGGGCTGGTAAGCTTTGGCATCGCCTACATGGAGTTCCGCGGCCGCCGGCTCAACGGGCCGGAGCAGGTGGACGAGGGCCTGGGCATCCGCGTGATCGGCACGCTGCCGTCGCTCTCGGGCCGCACCAAGCTGGACCCCAACAGCCCGGTGGTCGCGCAGCTCACCGAATCGATCGACAGCGTGCGTACCGCGCTGATGCACGAGTCGACGTCCTCCCGGCGGCAGCTGGTGATGGTCACCAGCGCCGCCGAGCGGGAGGGCCGCACCACCGTCGCCAGCCAGCTGGCGGCCAGCCTGGCCCGCGCCGGGCGGCGGACCCTGCTGGTGGACGGCGACCTGCGTCGGCCGGCCCTGCACACGCTGTTCGACATGCCGCTGGAAGACGGCCTGTGCGAGGTGCTGCGGGCGGAGACCGACGTGGCCGACGTCATCAACCCGACGCACGCCGAGGGGCTGTGGCTGATGACGGCCGGCTACTGCGACGCCGACGCCGTGCACGCCCTGGCCACGGACCAGGCCCAGCCGATCTTCGAGAAGCTGCGGGCGGACTACGACTTCATCATCATCGATGGGGCGCCGGTCTTGGGCTTGTCGGACTCGCTGCTGTTCGGCCAGCACTGCGACGGCGCCATCATGTCGGTCCTGCGGGACTACACCAACGTGCCGAAGATCCACCAGTCGTCCGAGCTGCTCCGCAGCGTCGGCATCCAGCTGATGGGCGCCGTGGTGAACGGCGTGCCGTTCAAGGCGGACCGCCGCGTGACGCACCTGCAGATCGCCGGCTCGAAGAGCGCCCGCAAGCAGCTGGAAAACGCCGAGGCGTAGACCCGGGGGCCGTCGGGCAGCTGCTGCCAATCACGATCCGGCGGGGCCCGTCGGGGCCCCGCCTTTTTTGTTGGGCTTTCAGCGGGGGCGGTTGCTTGCCGAGCCCCCGGCCCGCGCGTAGGCTGCCGCCAAGTGACGACGCACAGCCTTCGCCCGCCCGCCACCAAACGCGCCGCGCGGCCTGAGGGCCCCGGGGGCCGAAACATGCATCGCAAGACGAACCGACGCACCGCTAAACACCGGCTGCTGGCCTGCGTGGCCGTAGCGGCAATCGGTGCGGCGGCCGCCCGAGCAGACGAGACACCGCCGGCAGACTGGCCCGACGTCCCCATGAACCGGGTGCAGGTCATCGGCAGCCACAACAGCTACAAACAGCCGATCGATGCGGCGCTGTTGCGGCTGTTCAGCACGTTCTCAGCGGAGGCTGGTGCGCTCGACTACGCGCACGCCCCGCTGGAGGAGCAGCTAGAGCTGGGGCTGCGGGGCATCGAGCTCGACCTTTACCACGACCCGGAGGGCGGCCGGTACGCCACGCCGCTCGGCCTGCGGCTGCTCAAGCAGGTGGGGGCGCCCTTCCAGCCGTTCGACGCGGGGCCGCTGGCCGAGCCCGGCTTCAAGGTGATGCACGTGGCGGACGTCGACTTCCGCAGCTCGCAGCCGACGCTCCGCGGCGCCCTGGAGGTCTTGCGCGTCTGGTCCGACGCCAACCCTGGGCACCTGCCCGTGGTGGTCACCATGAACCTGAAGGACGGCAAGTCGCCCGTGCCGGGCGGGGTCGAGCCGCTGCCGTTCGACGCCGCGGCGCTCGACGCCCTGGACGCAGTGCTGCGTGCGGGCCTGGGGGAAGACAAGCTGCTGACGCCCGACATGGTCCGCGGCGACGCGGCGACTTTGGAGCGGGCCGTGCGTACGCGCGGGTGGCCGCGGCTGTCGGCCGTGCGGGGGCGGTTTCTGTTCGCCGCCGACGAGGGGGGCGCCAAGCGGCGGGCCTACACGGCGGGGCGGCCGTCGCTCGAGGGCCGCGTCATGTTCACCACCGCGGCGCCCGGCTCGCCCGACGCCGCGGTGCTGGTGATGAACAGCCCGCTGCGGTCGGAGGCCGCCATCCGCCGGCGGGTCGCTCAGGGCTACCTGGTCCGCACCCGGGCCGACGCCCTAACGCGCGAGGCACGCAGCGGCGACACCCGCCGGTTTGAGGCCGCCCTGCGGAGCGGCGCCCACGTCATCAGCACGGACTACTACCGGCCAGACCCACGCTTCGGCGCCGGCTATCGGGTAAGCTTCGGGCCGTCGCCGTACACGGCGCCCCCGTTCTCGTCGGGCGACGCCGAGCGCCGGTACGCACGCCTGGCCCCGGCCGAGCCGCCACCAACCCCGGGCGCCACCGCCGGCGCCCGCCCACAACCCGAGGAGCCCCGCCCATGAGCGGCACGCCGGCCAAGCCACGCACCGCCAAGAACGTCCTAGGCACGGACCTGCAGCCCTGCAGCACCGACCCGATGACCGGCTACTACCGCGACGGCTGCTGCAACACCGGCGGCGGCGACGCGGGCGTGCACACCGTCTGTGCGGCGATGACCGAAGCGTTCCTGCGGTTCAGCGTCTCCCGCGGCAACGACCTGGTGACGCCCATCCCAGCGTATCAGTTCCCAGGCCTAAAGCCGGGCGACCGCTGGTGCCTGTGCGCGTCGCGTTGGAAAGAAGCGTACGACGCCGGCGTGGCGCCGCGGGTGGTGCTGGCGAGCTGCCACGTCTCGACGCTAGAATTCGCCACGCTAGAAGAGCTCAAGGAGCACGAAATTGAGTGACACGCCCGACAACCCGTTCCAGTCGCCCGCATCGGTCGACCACCCCGACCAGAACCCGGCCTACGCGGGGCTGCCCGGCGCCGGCGAGAAGCGGCCGATCAGTCCCATGGTGTTCGGCGTATTGTCGCTTGTGTTTGGGGTTCTTGGTGTCCTCGGCGCGATCATTGGCTTGGTGGCATTCGCAGTGATGGAGTCGCAGCTGCAGTCCGAGGCCATGCCCTTCTCGATCGGCTATCTCCGAGCTACGCAGGTGCTGGGGCTGGGCATGAGCGTGCTGCTGATCGTCGCCGGCAGTTTGCTGGTGCTGCACAAGAAGCGTGGGAGGGTGCTCTTTAACGTGTACGCCTGTATTTCGCTCGTCATTCAGGTGCTGACCGTCGGGTATATCTTGATGTTGGCGTCTACGTCTCTGGGCTCAGACCCAGCTGCAACGTCCGGCCTGATCGGGCAAGCGATCGGGAACGCCGTCGGGTTGATTCTCCCGGTGCTCGGACTGATGTTATTAAACCGCCCAGCAGTCAAGCAAAGCTTGTCTTAGGAGAAACCCAGGCCGCAACAAGCCGCGGCCGATTGACGGGCGCTATGCCTCGGCCGCGTCAAAGCACGCCTTGACGTCGACCGCGAAACCGTCGAGCAGCTTCGACGTGGCGGCCTCGCCGGGCGTGAAGACGCCGTGCTCGGCGTACTCATGGGCGCCGGCGGGCAGTGTCAGCACGGTGATCTGCGCGTCCTGCGGGTCGACGATCCAGTACTCCTGCACGCCGCCGGCCGCGTAATCGCGGCGTTTCTCTTCGTAGTCGCGCTTGCGGCTTTTGTGGTCCGGGCTGACGACCTCCATCATCAGGCTGGCGCCCTGGAAGAAACGGTCCCCGCCCAGCTTGGCTTGATCGCTTTGCGCCAAGTACAGGAGGTCCGGTATGCGGAAGTCGCCCTCGGAGGGCGTGACGCGGACCCCTCCGGGGAAGACTTCGCCTAGTTGCCCCGCCTGAACAAAATCAAACAGCAGCCGGTAGAGGAAGCCGACGATTAACTGGTGAGCCCGGGTCGGCATGGGTAGAAAGTCCAGTCGCCCCCGGGAGAACTCGATTGGCCAGTTTTCGCCGTCGGTGAGTTCCAGGTACCGCTCGATTGTCCAATGCCCCTGCCGGGGCTGCAGCATCGCCAGCTCCCAGACCGGTTCGGGCTCGGGGGGTGACGCTTCGGGGAGCTTCACCGGCCACGGCGCGTAGAAGATGTTCTCGTCGCTCATGCGTTGGCCTTGTACCGTTCAATGCACCCGCTGGCCGACCTTGGCGCCCTCGTCGGGCGAGAGGACAAACACCTCTTCGCCGCCGGGGCCGCTGGCGACCACCATGCCCTCGCTTACGCCAAACTTCATCTTACGGGGCGCCAGGTTGGCCACGCAAACAATCTGCCGTCCCACCAGCGTGGCCGGGTCGTAGGCCGCCTTGATGCCGGCGAACACCTGCCGGTAGACGCCGCCGCCTAGGCTCAGCTTCAGCCGCAGCAGCTTGCGGGCCTCGGGCACTTGCTCGCACTCGACCACGCGGGCGACACGCAGGTCGACCTTGGTGAAATCATCGAACGTGCACTCGTCGGCCAGCGGCTCCGCGGCGAGGGCGTCGCCCGGGTCGTTCCACTTGTCGACGAATGCCTCGTTTCCGGCGCCCGGCGCCGCGTCGTTCTCAGCGGCAGCCTCTTTGCTCTCTTCGATCATCTTCTGGACCTTCTCGGCTTCGACCTTCTGGATCATGTGCTTGAACTTGGCGACCGGCGTGCCGACGAGCGGCGTCTGCGCCTGGTCCCACGACGTGATGGGGTCGCCCAGCAGCTCGCCCGTTTGCTCGGCCAGCTTCGGCAGCACGGGCGCGAGGTAGATGACGATCTGCCGGAACAGGTTGAGCGCGACGGTGCAGACGTCCTGCAGCCGCCGGGCCTGCGACGCGTCTTCCGCTGCTGCCTTGCGGAGCTCCCACGGCTTAGCGTCCTCGACAAACGGGTTCGCCCTGTCGGCCAAGGCGAGGATGAGCCGCATCGCTTGGCTGTAGTCGGTGTTCTCGTACGCGTCGGCGATCGCGTCGGCGGCCGCGGCGCCCGAGGCAAACAGCCCGCCGTCGTCCGGGTACTCGGCCGAGAGGCCCGTCTGCTGGACGAACTTCGCGCAGCGGCTCGCCAGGTTCACCACCTTGCCACGCAGGTCCTTGTCGACCTTGTCGATGAACTCGTCGATCGACAGGTCGATGTCGTCGACCTTGCTGCTGAGCTTCGACGCGTAGAAGTACCGCAGGTAGCTGGGGTCGAGGTGCCGGAGGTACGTCTCGGCGGCGACGAACGTGCCCTTGCTCTTGGACATCTTCTCGCCGTCGACGGTCAGGAAGCCGTGGATGTGGACCTTGGTCGGCAGCGCGTAGCCGGCCGTCTTGAGCATGCCGGGCCAAAAGAGCGTATGGAAGTACGTGATGTCCTTACCGATGAAGTGGTGGACCTCGCAGTCCGAAGACTTCCACCAATCGTCGAACCCTTCGCCCGTGCGGTCGCACCACTGCTTGGTGCTCGCCATGTAGCCGATGGGGGCGTCGAACCACACGTACCAGTAGTTGCCCGGCGCGTCGGGGATCTCGAAGCCGAAGTACGGCGCCGGGCGGCTGACGTCCCAGTCGCGGAGCGGCTCCGGCCGGTCGGCCCCGCCGAGGAAGTGGCCCTTCAGGTAGTTGGCGACCTCCGGCTGTAAGGCGCCGGAAGACTGCGTCCACTCGTCGAGGAAGCCGTGCAGCCGCTCGAGCTCGATGAACAGGTGCACCGCCTTGCGTGCTTCGGGCGTGGCGCCGCTGAGCGTGCTGCGTGGGCGGAGCAGGTCGATCGGCGAGTAGGTCTTGCCGCACTTGCTGCAGTTGTCGCCCGGCTGGTCGTCCGCGTCGCAGAAGGGGCACGTCCCGCGGACGAACCTGTCGGCCAGGAACGTGCCCGCCTCGGGATCGAACAGCTGCTCGATCTCCTTCTCTTTCACCAAGCCGGCGGCGCGGATCTTTGCCCAGATCGCTTCGCACAGCACGCGGTTCTCGTCGCTGTGGGTGCTGCCGTAGTTGTCGAACTCGATGCCAAAGCCCGCGAAGTCGCGCTGGTGCTCCTGGCTCACGCGGGCGATGAACTCCTCCTCGGTGACGCCCGCCCGTTTGGCGGAGATCATGATCGCCGTGCCGTGGGTGTCGTCGGCGCAGAAGTACCGGCAGTCGGCGCCGCGGAGCTTCTGAAAACGGACCCAGATGTCGGTCTGCAGGTACTCGACCAGGTGGCCGATGTGGATCGGCCCGTTGGCGTACGGCAGGGCGGAGGTGACCAGCAGGCGTCTCTGGCGGGGGCGGGGCATGCGCGTCGTTGCTAGCACGGGGCGGGGCGGTGTGGCCGTAGTCTACCGGCGGCATGTTGGTCCGACGACCCGCGGGCGGCACGGCGTGTGCACTGGCCCTCGACGCAGCAGCGCAACGCCCGCCGGCGCGTCTCGTCCCGCGGCCGGGCCTTGCGTGGAAAGCAGCCGCGGACGCCGTGCGTGGCTCACGAAGGCCAGCTTCGGTGAGGCTGCTAGCAGGGCGGCAGCGAGCGGCGTAGCGGCACCTGACCTTGTAACAATTTCCGGCGTGGGACAAATTGCCCGCCCGCAAGCGAAGCCGGCTCCCAGGACCGGCAGGCGTAGCGACACCGTGGACGCAGGAAGCGTTCGCGCCGCGGCGGCACAACCCGCTCCGCGACCAAACGATCCAAGGAGGGATACGCGTGGTCCGCACTCATCGATCTGCGTTCGTACACCGACTGCAAACGCGGCAGGCCACCCGGCCGATAGCAGCTCTCGCCACCCGGATGGCCCTGGTCCTAGGCGCCGGCTTGTTGGCCGGCCGGGCCGACGCGCAGCAGGCCGTGCTGCTCGACTTCTGGCTGCCCACCTGCGGGCCCTGCCGGCAAATGGACCCGATTGTCGATCGCCTGAAGGCCGAGGGCTTCCCGGTCCGCCGGGTGGATGGCAGCCGCGAGCGTGACCTCGCCCAGCGGTTCGGCGTGGATCGGTACCCGACGTTTGTGCTGGTCTCTGGCGGCCGCGAGGTACGCCGCGTGGTGGGTAAGCTGGGCTACACGCAGATGAGGCAGCTGCTGGCGTCGGCCGGCGCCGCACCGAGCGTCGCCAGCCGGTCGGCGGCGGTGGTGCCGGCTACGTTCGGCGAGCCGTCGCGGGGCGAAGCCGCCTTCCAGGTCGGTGGCGACCTCGGCCCGGCGCCAGAGATCACCATCCCCGGTCAGCCGCCTGCTGCAGCCGCGGGCACACGCCCGGCAGCGCCGACCCTGGCAAGGCCTGCCGGCGGGCAGCCAGCTGCCGGTGGCCCGCCAGTGGAACGGCTGCTCAGCGTGTCGGTCCGGCTGCGTGTCGAAGACCCGCAGGGCAACTCGTTCGGCACGGGCACCATCATCGACGCCCGGCAGGGCGAAGCCTTGGTGCTGACCTGCGCGCACCTGTTCCGCGACGCGGCGCCGGGCGACGCGGGGACGTCGGCGGGATCGATCGTCGCCGAGCTGTTCCGACCGACGCCCGCGGGCGTGGTGGCCGCGGAGCGTGCCGCGGGGCAGGTCATCAGCATGGACCTGGAGCGTGACGTCGCGCTGGTGAGCATCCGGCCGCGTGGCCAGGTGGCTGTGGCCCGCGTAGCAAGCTCGGCCGCGGACGCCGCGCAGGGGGCGGCGGTATGGAGCGTCGGGTGCGACCGCGGGGCCGACCCGTCGGTCCGCACCGGCCGCGTCACCACCACCGACAAGTTCACCAGCCCGCCGAGCCTGACGGTCACCGGCGCGCCGGTTGTGGGCCGCAGCGGCGGGGGCTTGTTTAACGCGCGTGGCGAAGTGGTGGGCGTCTGCTTCGGCTCGCGGCAGGAAGACAACGAGGGCTTCTACGCCAAGCTCTCCTCGATCCACGCGCAGCTCGATCGCCTTGGCCTGACCGAAATCTACCGCGGCCCGGCCGGTGGGGCGGCGCCCGCGATGCTCGCCGGGGCCGCGGTCCAGCCACGGCCGCCGGTGGGCACGCTCGCGTCGACGCAGCCCAGCAGACCGCCCGCTGGCGGCGGGCTTGTCGGGGCGCCCGCCGGCGACGGGCTGGTGCCGATCGCCCCGGCCACGGCTACACCGCCCGTGTTCCGCGGCCAAACCACGCCGCAAAGCATGCCGCAACCCTCGCCGCTGGGCGGCTTGTCGGCGCAGGAGCGGGCGGCGATCGAAGAGCTCGCCCGGCGGGCGGCAGAGTCCGAAGTGGTCTGCGTGATCCGGCCCAAACAGCCGGGCGGCCGCAGCGAGGTGATCACGCTCGACACCGTCTCGCCCGCGTTCTTGCGGGCGCTGCAAGCGATGCGGGCCAACCCGCCCACGCGTTGATGCGTGGCCGTGGCCTGATCCGCCGTGCGCATCAGAGCCCGCGGCGGCGTGCTATTGCGTCCAGCCGTTACGACCCGGCCGGCCGGCCGGCGCCAATCCGCAGGGGGCGCCCCGCTACAGGGCGGCACGCGGGGCGTGGCGTAGCGTTGCGAGAGGGCCACCCCGCCGCGTGGCCCGCCCGCAGACACAACGCTTCGCCATGATCTGGTTTGTTGCCATCACCGCCACGCTGAACCTGTGCGTGGGGTACACCCTCGGCGTCATGATCGGCGAACTGCCGACGCTGCCCGCGCTGCCCGCGCGTGGCCGCCGCCGGCCGGTTGACCCGCCGGATGTCGATATCGACCTCGACGCGCCCGCCCCGCCGGACGACGACACCCAGCAAGCCGCCACCAGCCACGACGCACCGCCGCCGCCCGCGGAGCAGGACGCAGGGCAGCCCACGGCGCAGCCTTCACACGCGGAGGTGATGCAGGGCCTGGCCGCCTTCCAGGCGCAGCTGGCGAAGATGGGCAGCGAGATGCAAGACGCGGCCGACGATGAACGGGCGTTCGGCGAGTGCAGCGGCCGGCTGCAACAGGCCAACCACGACTACCTGGAGCAGGCGCAGCACACCATCGAGGGCCTCAGCAGCGACCCCACCAACGCCGACGCCGTGGCCTGCCGCGACGCCATCGAAGAGAACGCCAAGGTAGTGCTCGAGACCAGCGACGAGATCGACGCGATCCTGGCCGACGGCCCGCCCGACGCCGCGGCCCGCGAGGAGCTGATCGCCAAGACCGAGAGCCTGACCGAGTCGGTCGCCAACGCCGAGCGGAAGGTCGAAGCGGCCGGCCCGGAGCCCAAGCGCGAAGACGCCCCGCAGGCGACCGCCGCTGACGAGGCGTCCGCCGAGGACACAACCGGCAGCGAAGAAGACCCGGCCGCCGGCGGCGCCCCCCCGGAGCCGGGCGCCGGGGCCGGCGGGTCGATCGACCCCGCTTCGCACCTGGCTACGCTGGGCGTGCTGCAGCAGGCCATCGACGACGAGATCGCCAGCTCGCCCGAGGCGATCATCGCCGCCGTGCGGCGCGACCCGCTCGAAGCAGACGGGGCCGGCGCCGACGTCGAGTCGCGGCTGCTGGCGGCCCTGACCGACATCGCCGACGAGCTGCTCGGCGAGACGCAGCTGTTCTCGCCGCAGGGAGACGACCGGCTGCTGATGCTCCTGCGGGGCGACAACCTTGACGAGGCGTCGCAGCGCGTCGAGCAGCTCCGCCAAGCGGTCGAGAAAACAACCTTCACCGCCGGCGACGACGCGCTGCAAGCGACCGTCACGTGCGTCCTGGCCGAGGCGGGCGACGGCGCCGACCGCGACGAGCTGCTAGAGCTAGCCGAGGAAGCCCTGGCCGAGGCCGACCGGCTGGGCGGCAACCGCAGCTACCACCACGACGGCCGGTTCCCCGCGCCGATCCCCGCCGAAGACCTGAACTGCCCGGCTCGGAGCAGAAGCATCTAGCGGACGCGCTGCGGCGCACTCATCACCGGTGCGTCTAGGCTGGCCAGCGGAGTTCGCTAGCGGGCCTCGGCTCCGGGCGCCTCGTCGGGCTCCGTGCGGAACACCACGCGGTACGCCTGGTAGCCGGCCTGCAGCTTGTCGCCGTAAATGGTCCGCAGCTCGTGCCGCAGGGCGTCGGCCGTGGCGAAGCCGTCGGGCTGGGCGTCGGCGTCGGTCAAGGCGTCCAGCGACACCTCCTCGACCAGCGTCACGCGGATCGGCCCGACGCCCGGCGTGAAGCTCCGCTGCCCAGTCCGCATAAGGCGGTGCTTCCACAGGCGGATGGTCTGCGTCTTCTCGCCCCGGCGGATGGCGTCCAGGAACTTCCGCTTGAACAGCAACATGGGGCGGCGCCAACGGGTTAGGGCCAGGGCTAGAGGCCTGCGGTTACGGTTTGCGGAGTGTACGGGCCGGCGGGCCCAATGGCGAATCACCCCGCGGCCGGGCGGAGGCCTTGCGGGCCGCGGCGAGAAAATGGTATTTTCTGTCAGCCCGGGAAGCGACGCTCGTTTGCACCAAGGGCAGCTGCGGCTGTAGCTCAGTTGGTAGAGCATCACGTTGCCAACGTGATTGTCGTCGGTTCGAATCCGATCAGCCGCTCTTGATGTTTTGCACGGCCTTGCACTCAAGCAGTGCTCGGCCATTGCGGAGCCTCCCGACAGACGACGCAAGCCCGTGGCTTCCTGATCGGGGTCACGGGCTTGATTGCTTTGCGGGCCCGGCCAAGCGTCGGGCAGGGCTGCATTGGCGGGCTCAGCCGGTTTCTTTTTTGGATCCGGCCCGGCCCACTGGGCGCCAGCGCCGACCGCAGGGCTCCACCACACCGCGATCCAAGGGCGAAACCGATGCCACCAGCCGACGACCCGATGCAAGACGACGAACTAGCGGACGCCGGCGCCGTAGCCATTGATGAGGACGGCGATGAGGACGGCGATGAGGACGGCGGGCCGGAGGGCGGCGCCGATGACTTGGTGACGCGGCTCGACCTGCTGGTCGATATCGCCACGCCTAGCGCGTGCGAGCGGCACGTGACGGTGACCGTCTCGCGGGCGGACATCGACCGCTACTTCGACGACGCCTTCAGCGGCATGATGGGCGAAGCGGCCGTGCCCGGATTCCGCACGGGCCGGGCGCCGCGGAAGCTGGTCGAGCAGCGGTTCAAGAAAGAGGCCGCCGAGCAGGTCAAGAGCTCGCTGCTGATGGACAGCTTGTCGCAGATCAGCGAAGAGAGCGAGTTCGCCGCCATCAGCGAGCCGGACCTAAACCTCGACGCCATCGAGGTGCCCGACACGGGGCCGATGACCTTCGAGTTCGACATCGAGGTCCGGCCCGAGTTCGAGCTGCCCAAGTGGAAGGGCCTGAAGGTCGATCGCCCGGTGCGGGACTTCACCGACGACGACGTCGACAAGCAGGTAAAGCAAACCCTGTCCAAGTACGGCCAGCTGACGCCGCACAACGGCCCGGCCGAGGCCGGCGACTTCGTCACGCTGAACGTCACGTCGATGGCCGGCGGCGAGCGCGTCTCGTCCGAAGAAGAGCTGGTGGTCCGCGTCAACGAGGTGCTGAGCTTCGCCGACGGCAGGCTAGAAGACTTCGGCAAGCTGATGACCGGCGCCAAGGCCGACGACAAGAAGTCCGCCAAGGTCGCGCTGACGCAGGACGCCCCCAACGCAGAGCTGCGTGGCAAGGAGGTCGACCTGGAGATCGACGTGCTCGAGGTCAAGCGGCTGAAGCTGCCCGAGCTGACCGAAGACTTCCTGGCGGAGCTCGGCAATTTTGAGACCGAAGAAGACCTCCGCACGGCGGTCCGGCAAAACCTGGTACGCCAGCTCGAGTACGAGCAGCAGCAGAAGTCGCGGCAGCAGATCACGGCCCTGCTGACCGAGTCCGCCACGTGGGAGCTGCCGCCCGGCCTGCTCCAACGGCAGAGCGCACGCGAGGTAGAGCGGGCGGTGATGGAGCTCCGCCGCAGCGGCTTCAGCGAGGCCGAGATCCGCGCCCGCGAGAACATGCTCCGCCAGAACAGCACCGAGTCGACCGCCGGCGCCCTGAAGGAGCACTTCATCCTGGAGCGGATCGCCGAGGAAGAGAACATCGACGTCGAGGAGGGCGACTACGAGAAGGAGATTTTCTTGATGTCCATGCAGTCGGGCGAGTCGCCCCGCCGCGTGCGGGCCCAGCTCGAGAAGCGGGGCCTGATGGACGTCCTCCGCAACCAGATTGTCGAACGCAAGGTCCTGGAGCTGGTGCAGTCGCAGGCCAAGTTCAACGATCAGCCCTACGAGCCAGAAGAGTCCACCGTCGAGGCGGTGAACGTGGCGATCGCGGGCGGGAGCGGCTCGTCCATCCCCGAAGCGTCCGACGATCAGCCTGCCCCCGACGCCGCGGAGGACGGCAGCGACGCCTGACCGGCAGCTGCGAAGGGCCTGTCGCAGCCGACGCGTTAACAGATCGTCGCTGGGCTCTGCCTAGCTGTGCAAGCACAGGGCAGGCGGCTTGACTGGCCGATTCGACTCACGGGCCGAGTGGCGGCCCGGCAGCGGGGAAGCTATGCACCGCGGGCGGCCGTGCCTGCGTTGTCCCGCTCTAGACCGCCGCGGCGAATCGGCCAACAATACGCCCGCAGGGCGACCGAGGCCCGTTCCGCGGCACGCCTGCCGCGGCCACCACAGCCCGCCGCGGCGCCACCACAAGAAGGAGCTACCCATGAGCGACCTCTTCGCTCCCCACGGACCCCACGACGCGGCGCTGCGGCACACGGCGCCGCAGGCGGCGGGCGCCTACCAGCGGCAACGCCAGATGACGCTGGGCGACCTGCTGCTGGAGAACCGCGTGATCTTCCTGCAGGGGGAGATCTACGACGGCAACGCCAACGAGCTGGTGATGAAGCTGCTGTACCTGCAGAGCGAGAACCGCCGCAAGGACATCCACTTCTACAT
>JBCCQL010000014.1:0-17814 GCA_039024355.1 Planctomycetota bacterium | reverse complement strand
TCCCAGTTGGCGACGTTGAAGAAGAAGTTGTCGAAGCAGAGGCAACGGTAGTTGTACGCGTAGTTCGACGTGAGGTAGTCGTCCTCGGTCAGGTCGTCGACGCCCTCGCTCGCGTAGTAGTGGATCTGCCCGTCGGTGTCGAAGCTCATGCCGAGCGTCCACCACCCCGGCTCGGCGATGTCCTTGTGGCGGGTGTCCTGGCCGCGGCCGTTGGCCCGGACCGAGACCTGGGCGAAGTCCGACTCGATGTTGCGCGACGTCTCACTGCGGAACAGGATGAACATGCCGGGCCAGAAGGCGGCCGTCTCGCCGTCGGGCATCCGGCCGCGGCAGTCGCCCCGCATGCCGAAGCTCGGGCCGGTGCGGTTCTCCCACTCGTCGAACGGGCGGACGTACACCCGCACCGTGCAGCTGGGCTGCCAGGTGACGGGCACGACGCGGCCGAGCTTGCGGTCGACCTTCATCAGCAGGTCGTCCTGCTGCTGCTTGCCGGTCAGCTGCCCCGGGATGCCGGACAGGCGGGTCTGCAGGAGCAGCGCGCCGGTGCTGCCCTCGATGCCGCCGGCCGGCGTGGCCACGCGTTTGACGACGTCGGGCGTGCCACGCTTGGCGCCCTCGTGCCACAGCTTGTTGTTGGAGTAGCCGCCCGGGCCACGCTGGTTGTCGTCCTGCTCGTAGCTGCTCTTAGGCAGGTTCAGGCGGTACGACCACTTGGGGTCTTCAAAGTCTTCGGCGCACCGCGTGATGTAGTCGCCCGACCCCGGCACGAACGGCGTGCCGGCGTGGCAGGCGGCGGCGGCGAATCCCATCGCGACGAGCGTGGCCGTGCGGAGCATCCTTGCATCCCCAGACGTAGAAAGCGGCGTACAGATTCCGGCGGAGCGCAGGCCGAGCGTGACCGGGCGCCCCCTGAGATGGCTATCGGCCGGCGGGCGCGGCCGAGTGAAGAGCCGCGGCGAAAATCACCTGGCTCGCCAGGCCCGGCGCCGGCGCCGCTAGCGGGCCTCGGCCAGTTGGCAGCCGGTGGCTTCTTGGCAGTGCGGGCAGGCCTGGTCGCCCGCCACGGCCCGGGCCACGCAGTGCTCGATCCGGCCCCGCATGATGTCGGCCATCGCGTCGTGCAGGCCGATCGGCGCCGTCACTAGGTGCCGCACGCCGGGGTGCTGGGCGGCGGCGGCAGCGGCCAGGCGGGGGATGTCTTCGCTCCAGTGCCGGCCGGGCGACAGGAAGTACGGGAAGACCACCACCAGGCTGGCGCCACGCTCGACGCAGCGGGCCATCGCCGTCTCGATCGAAGGCTCCGCCAGCTCCATGTGGGCGGCCTCGACCAGCTCGAAGCCCGTCACCCGCTGGAACATGGCCACGACGTCGTCCAGCAGCAGGTTGCTCTGCTGCCGCCGCGACCCGTGGTCTACCACCACGACGCCCACCGTTTCGGCATCGCCAACCAGCGTGCGGAGGCTCTCGGCAAGGTCGTTCATGGCGGTCTGCGTTACGCTTTTTGGCGCCGCGATGGTCAGTTCGGCAGGAAGCCCTTAGGCGGGCGGACGTCGTCGCTGGGGCCGACCGTGATCATGGCCCCGCGGCATAGCGGGAAGCGGTCGAGCACCCGGCGGGTGTCGGCGATGGTCACGGCGTTCAGCTGCTCGACGTCGTCGGCCGTGCTGCGGTATTCGCGCCGCTGCACCCAGTTGCCGCCGACGCTGAACAGCCGGCTCCGCGGCCGCTCGCTGCCCAGCACCACGCGGGAGCGGACCTTGTTGCGGGCGCGGTCCAGCTCTTGCTGCGTAAGGTCGCGCTGCTGCGCGTCAAGCATCACTCCCTGCAGGCGCTCAAGGTTGGGCTCGATGTCGGCGGCGGCGCCGGCCATCCATGTGTAGAACATGCCGACGCCCTCGTACTCGTAGTGACCTAGGCTGCAAGACTCCACCACGCCTGGGTCGACCAGCTCCCAGTACATGCGGCTGCCCGAGTCGTCGCCCACGGCGGTGGCCAGCAGCTTGGCGGCGTAGCGGTCGGCGTCGGCGGCGTCGGGCCCCTCGGTCAGCCACAGGACGTACTGCTGCGTCGCGGCGTCGTTGGCCACGGCTTGGAAGCGGGTGGCCTCGCCGGGCGGGGGCGACGCCCGCTGCGTGTCGCACGGCTGCCAACCGCCGCAGGCTTGCTGCGCCTGCTCAACCAGGCCGTCGAAGTCGATCTTGCCGGCGGCAGCCAGCGTGATGGCGCCCGGCGAGTACCGCGTCTGGAAGTAGCCCCGCATCTGGTCGGCCGTCAGGGCCTCGATGCTCTGGGCGCTGCCCAACACGCTCCGCACCACGGGGTGGTCGCCGAAGCACAGCTGCTTCACCCGGTCGTCCATGCCGTAGGGCGGCTGGTCGAGGTACATCTGGATCTCCTCCAGGATGACCTTCTTCTCCATCTCGAAGTCTTCTTCGCGCAGGCTGGGCCGGAGGATGTCACCCAGCAGGTCGACGCACGCCGCCTGGTGCTCGGGCAGCACCGAAGCGTAGTACACCGTGTGCTCTTCGCTGGTGTACGCGTTGTAGTGGGCGCCCAGCTCGTCGAACTCTCGGTTGACGTCCTCGGCCGTCCGGCGGGGCGTCCCCTTGAACGCCATGTGCTCGAGAAAATGGCTGACGCCGGCTACCTCGTCGGCCTCGTCCCGCGACCCAGCGCAAACAAAGAAGCCGAGCGCCGAAGAGTGCGCCCGCGGGTTGCACTCGGCGACAATCTCCAGCCCGTTCTCGAGCTTGTGGTGACGGAATTCCACGCGTTGCTTTCGTTGTGAGGCGGCTTGCGGGGGTGCGGCGGCAGCGGCCACGCCCGCAGGTAAACGCTTGGCGGGCGGCCCCCGGATGACAAGGCCGCCGGCTGCGGCCAACGCTGCGGGGCCATCGCTGCAGGGCCCTCATTGCAGGGCCTTCAAGTCAGGGGCGACGCCAGCGGCTCGCGGCCTAGGGTCACCAGCGTAAAGCCCGCCGGCGGGTGCTCGGCCAGGTAGGCGTTGATGCTGTCGGCGGTCACGGCGTCGATCAACGCCGAGAGCTCTTCTACCGGCCGCGCACGGCCCAGGTGCCGCCAGTCCCGCGCGAGGGCGCCGCTGCGGCTGCTGGTCGATTCTTGCTGCATGATCAGGCCGCTCTTGATGCGGGCCTTGAGCCGCGCGAGCTCTTCGGGCCGAACGCCCGCCGCGAGCTTCACCAGCTCTGCATACGTGACGTCGAGCGTCTCTTGGGCCCGCTCGGCGCTGGTGCCGGCGTAGCAGAAGACCGCCGCGCGGTCCCGCTGCGACTGCAGCGACGCGCTCACCGTGTAGCACAGGCCACGCTTCTCGCGCACCTCGGTGAACAGCCGCGAACTCATGCCGCCGGACAACACGCCGACGGCCGCCCACGCCTGGAAGTAGTCCGGGTGCCGGTAGGGCAGGGAATCGAAGGCGATGCCGATGTGCGACTGATCGGTCTCGGCCGGAATGTGTTCGACGGGCGCCACCTGCTCGGGCTGCTCTGCCGGCGTGGGGTGCGGGGCGGGCCAATCGCCGAAGAGCTCTTCGGCGAGGTCGCAAAGCCGCTGCCAATCAAACGAGCCGGCGACCGCCAAGATCGCCCCCTCGGGCCCGTAAGCGCGCCGGTGAAACTCGCGGGCTTCGTCGATCGTGGCCTGGGCGAGCGACTCGGCACGGCCCTGGCTCGGCCTGCCCCACGGCGCCGGGTAGTGCTGCCGGCGGAGCTCTTGCATCAGCTTGTGCGCGGGCTCGTCCTCAATGCCCTGCAGCTCTTGCAGGCATACCGCCCGGCTGGGCTCGAGCTGCTCGGGGGCGAGGTGCGGCCGACGGACCACATCGGCGTAGATCCGCAGCGCTGGCTCCAGGCTCTCGGCAACGCCCGACCCGGCGAAGACGGCCTGCGAGACCGAGACCGACTCGCTGCGGTCGACGCCCTCGTGCTCGAGGTCGTTGATGATGGCGTGGTTGTCGCGGTCGCCCGCGCCCCGCAGCATCAGCTCACACGTCAGCGACGCCAGGCCCGGCCGCCCCACTGGGTCCGCCACGCACCCGGCCGGCACCAGCAGGTTGAAAGCGGCAGAGCTGAACGAGGTATCGGGCTCGCCGACAAGCGTGAGCCCGTTCGCCAGCGTGTGGCTGCGGATACTGGTGTCGGTAGAAACGGGCACGGCGTGGCGTCGGGAGTTGGCAGAGCGGAACGGCGGGGCGGCCCGCCGCCAGTACGAAAGAGGGTGCGGGGAAAGGGGGAAAGAGCGTCGCTGGAACGACACGGCAATCGCCACCGGCCCTGCCGAGGCTATCGGCCGGGCGTGGCGTACGCAACCTCGACCGACTTGTACAGCGTCTTCACACGCCGAAAGCCGAGGCGTCTGTAGAGCTCGACGGCCGCGGCGTTCTCGGCGGTGACTTCCAGGTACGCCCGCCGCAGCCCAGCCTGTGAAAAGCCCTGCACCGCGGCGGCCACCAAGGCCTTGCCCAGACCGCGGCCGCGGTGCTCCGCGGTGACGCCCACGTTCTGTATTCCGCCGTACCGCGGCGTGACCCGCACGCCCTGGACGGTGCCGCAGAACTCGGGCTTGTACGCGACGCCGGTGTACTCGATCAGCCACGTCGCCTCGGGCAAGAAGCCGGGCTTGCGGCTGATCTCTTCCATCAGCTGGCGGCAGCCGCCGTGCTCGGCCAAGCAGGGGAAAATCTGGGCGTCAATCTCTTCGCGGAACGACGCGTGCTTGACCGCCGCGTGGTCCGCCAACCGCCGGGCCGACCAAGCCACCAACCGGTAGCCCACCGGCAGCTGCTGCCACGGCGGCGCCCGGCGGAGGTCTAGCTCCATGCGGTAGCGTTTGTGGTACGTGAGGCCCATGCAGTCGACCGATCAGAACGGTGTTGCCCGCTCGCGTGCCCCGGTATCGCACCCCAACGCGACTTAAGCTCCACCGTTGCGGCACTCTACCGCTCGGGGAACAGGCGGTCAAACTTCGACGCGAGGCGGCGACGCACGCCGCCAGTTCTGCCAACACAAAGCCGCACGCCGGGGGGTTTTTGCCGCCTGTGCCGACAGCGGTGTGGTCGATTGACACCCAGAGCTGCTGAGAACTATTCTCAGCGGCCGCCGGTCAGCAACCCGCAAAACTCCCGCTCAGATCCACGAGGACACGCCATGGCTGCCCACCCGAGTGCCAGCTGTAGCCGCTCGCAAGCCAGCTTTCTGCCCCACACAACGCATCGGTATGCGTCAGCCATCTGCCGGTGGGCCGGACAGATTGGGGTGGCGGCGGTGCTGGTGTCGATGAGCTTTGGCGTCGGCTGCACCGGCGGGTCGAAACCTGCCGATGGCGACGGGGCCGCCGGCGGCATCAAAATCGTCGCCACCACGGGCCCCGTCGGTGACATGGTGCGGGCGATTGCCGGCGACCTGGCCGAGGTCGACGTCATGATGGGCCCGGGCGTCGACCCGCACCTGTACAAGCAGCTGCCCTCGGACGTGAAGAAGCTGGACGCGGCGGACATCGTCTTCTTCAACGGGCTACACCTTGAAGGCCAGTTCGCCGAGGTGCTCGAGAAGCGGAGCGAGCAGTACCCGGTGTTCGCCGTGACGCACGACCTGGAGCAGGCGAAGGACGAGCGGCTGCGGTACCCCTCGGAATTCGAGGGCTTCGCCGACCCGCACCTCTGGCACGACGCGGCGTTGTGGAGCGAGTGTGCCGGCTCCGTGGCGGCCCGGCTCGCCGAGGTCGACCCGGACAACGCCGACGCTTACAAGGCGGCCGGCGAGGCCTACCGCGATGAGCTGCTGCAGCTCGACAAGGAGTGCCGCGAGCAGCTGGCCTCGCTGCCCGAGTCGAGCCGCGTCTTGGTCACCGCCCACGACGCCTTCGGCTACTACAGCAAGGCGTATGGGCTGGAGTCGGTTGGGCTCAAGGGCATCAGCACCGAGGACGAGGTCGCCCTGAGCCGCATGGACGAGGTAGCGCAGCTGATCATCGACCGCGGCATCTCGGCCGTGTTTGTCGAGTCCTCGGAGACGCCGCGGATTGTTGAGGCGGTCATCGAGCCCTGCGTCGAAGCGGGGCACAAGGTCAAGATCGGCGGCGAGCTGTTCGCCGACGCTCTGGGCCCGCCGGGCAGCGGCGCCGAGACCTACATCGGGATGATGCGTACCAACACGGCGACGATCGTCTCGGGCCTGAAGGGCGAATAGCCCCCCAGCGGTAGCCGCCCGCACGTGGCGGGGCGGACCCAGCGGCTCGCTTCGCGGGCGGGTGTAGCCTATGCTACACCTGCACGCACACCCCGGGCCGCCGCACGTGTCTGTTCCCCCCGTCGATCCTCTGGCCGCCGACGATCCTCAGGCCGCCGACGCTGTTGGCGCCGCCGGCGGGTCCGTCCCCGCGGTCGAAGTCCACGACCTGACGGTCGCGTACCGGCGGAAGCCCGTCCTGTGGAACATCGACTTCCAGACGCCCGAGGGCCGGCTGGTGGGTATCGTCGGCCCGAACGGCGCCGGCAAGACGACGCTCATCAAGGCCATCCTCGGGCTCACGCCCCTGGCCAGCGGGCGGGTCGAGATCTACGGCAAGCCTTACGCGGCCCAGCGTCGGCTGATTGGCTACGTGCCGCAGCGGGAGTCTGTCGACTGGGAGTTCCCGGTCACGGTGCGTGACGTGGTGCTGATGGGCACCTACGGCCGCATCGGCTGGGTGCGGCGGCCGGGCAGGGCGGAGCGCGCGACGGCCGACCGCTGCCTGGAGCAAGTCGCCATGAGCGAGTTCGCCGCGCGGCAGATCCGGCAGCTCTCCGGCGGGCAGCAGCAGCGGGTCTTCCTCGCCCGGGCGCTCGCGCAGGACGCCATGGTGTACTTCATGGACGAGCCCTTCGCCGGCGTCGACGCCGCGACCGAGGAGGCCATCCTCACGCTGCTCCGCACGCTCCGCGAGCGTGGCAAGACGGTCTTCGTCGTGCACCACGACCTGCAGACGGTGCAGAACTACTTTGACGACGTCGTGCTGCTGAACCTCCGGCTGGTGGCCAGCGGCCCCGTGGCGGAGGTCTTCACCACGGACAACCTGCAGCGGACCTACGGCGGGCGGCTGACCATCCTGGAGCAGGCGGCTGAGGCTGTCGGGCGGGGGGAAGCGTCGCGATGAACGCCGAGTCCGTTGTGCCGAAGATCGCTGCCGGCGCCGCGCTGCTGGGCGCCACGGGCGGCGTGGTCGGGGCCTTCGCGGTGCTGCGGCGGCGGTCGCTGCTGGGCGACACGCTGGCCCACGCCGCGCTGCCCGGCATCTGCATCGCCCACCTGCTGCTGGCCACGCGTGACCTGTGGGCCCTGTCCGTCGGCGCGCTGCTGGCCGGGCTGCTGGGCGTGGTCTGCGTGACCGCCATCCCCAAGTGGACCCGCACGCGCGAGGACGCCGCGCTGGGCCTGGTGCTCAGCACGTTTTTCGGCGTCGGCGTCGTGCTGCTGTCCATCGCCCAGCAGCGGCCCACCGGCGCCCAGGCGGGGCTCGACTCGTTCCTGTTTGGCGAGGTCGCCGCGCTGCGGGGGCGCGACGTGCGGGTGCTGGCCGTGGTGGCCGCGGTGTCGCTGGCGGCGACCGCCGTGTTCTTCAAGGAGCTCAAGCTGCTGTGCTTCGACGAGGGCTTCGCCGCCGCCCAGGGCTGGCCCACCTACACGCTAGACCTGGCCGTGATGTCCGGCGTGGCGCTGGTGACCATCGTCTGCCTGCCGGTGTGCGGCGTCGTGCTGATGGCCGCCGTGCTGATCTTCCCGTGCGTGACGGCCCGCTACTGGTCGAACCGCCTGGGCGTGGTGCTGCTGCTCAGCGCGGTGCTGGGCGCGGCGGCGGCGGCGCTGGGCGTGTTGTCGGACCAGATCGAAGCCGCCCTGTTCACGGCCTCGCCGGGCGGGCTGCCGCCGGGGCCGATGATCGTGCTGGTCAGCGGCCTCTTCTTCGCCGCGTCGCTGCTGGCGGCGCCCGAGCGTGGCCTGATCGCACGCGGCGTGCAGACGCTCCGCACCCGCGTTGAGGTGGTGACCGACCACGTGCTGCGCGAGATGTACGAGTTCGGCGAAGAGACCGGCGGCCAGGCCAACATCCCCGGCCGCCAGCTCGCCGCCCGCGTCAGCAGCGACCCGCTGACGCTCCGCCTGGTGCTGGCCCTCATGCGCTGGCGTGGCTGGCTAGAGGCCGACGCGGGGGGCACGCTCCGCCTAACCCCTTCCGGCGGGACCGAAGCGGCCGGCGTGACACGCACGCACCGGCTGTGGGAGATCTTCTTGGTGTCACGGGCCGACATCGCGGCGGACCACGCCCACCGCCCCGCCGACGAGCTCGAACACTTCCTGCCCCGCACGCTGGTGGCCGAGCTAGAAGCCGAACTCGCCAGGACCGGGCGGCTGCCCCAACCGGCCGCCGCCACCGCGGCGGGCCACGTGCCGCCCTCGCTGCACGCACCCGCCACGACGGAGGACCGGGCCTAGCTGTTAGCGTCCCACGCAGCGTGATGCCCCCCGTGCCATGCCCCCTGCTCTGCCCCCTGCTCTGCTCGACGCGCTGCTCGACCCCGTGACGCTGCGGCAGGTGGCCGTCGCCGCGACGTGCAACGTGTCCTGCGCACTGGTGGGCTGCTTCCTCGTGCTGCGGCGGATCAGCCTGATGGGCGACGCCCTGTCGCACGCCGTGCTGCCGGGCCTGGTAATCGCTCTGCTGGTGGCGCGCGACGGCGGGCCGGCGGCCATGCTGGTGGGCGCCGTCGGGGCGGGCCTCGCCACGACCTTCCTCACACGCATCACCCAGGAGCACGGCAACGTCGCCGCCGACGCCAGCCTGGGCGTCGTCTACACCACGCTGTTCGCCCTGGGCGTGGTGCTGGTCAAGCGGTACATGACCGACATCCACTTCGACATCGCCTGCGTGTACGAGGGCTCGCTGCTGAACGTCGCGATGAACACCACACGCATCGCCGGCGTCGACGTGCCGCGGGCCTTCTTCACCGCGGCGCCGGTGCTGCTGGCCGTGGTGACGGTCGTCACGCTGCTCTGGAAGGAGTGGAAGGTCGCCACGTTCGACCCCGCGCTGGCCAAGACCATGGGACTGGCGCCCACCGCCATGTACTACCTGCTGATGACCATGGTGTCGGTGACGGTGATGACCTCGTTCGAGTCGATCGGCTCGATCCTGGTGATCGCCATGCTGATCGCCCCCGGCGCGGCGGCGCAGCTGCTGGTCGATCGGCTGGCGCCGATGCTGGTCGTGTCCGCCGTGCTGGCCGTTGCGGCCACACTGCTGGGCGCCGCGGCGGCCGACGCGATGAACGTCTCGCCGGCGGGCGCCATCGCCGTGGCGGCGGGCCTGCTGTACGCGGCGGCCGCCCTGTTCGGCCCGCGGTATGGGGTCGTCAGCCGGCTGGCGGGGCAGACGCGGCTGGCCCTGCGTGTGCGGCGCGAAGACCTGTTGGCCAGGCTGTACCGCCGCCGCGAGGCGTCGCCCATCGGCGCCGGGTCGCCCGAAGCGGCTGCGGCCGGGCGCGTCACCGCGGCGGAGGCAGTGGCCATCTGCGGCGGCGGCTGGCTGGGCCGGCGGGCGGTGCGGCAGCTGCTGCGCCGGGGGCAAGCCCGGCAGTCTGGCGACACAATCCTGCTGACCGACGCCGGCGCCGCCGAGGGGCAGCGCCTGGTCCGCTCGCACCGGCTGTGGGAGTCGTACCTGGTCGACGAAGTCGGCCTGCAGACCGACCACGTGCATGACCCCGCCCACGAGGTCGAGCACTTCCTCGGCGAATCGATCCAGGCCCAGATCGAAGAACAGATCGCGCCGCGCCTCGACAGAGGCCGCGACCCCCACGGCCGCGACATCCCGGCCGCCGGCGGGCCGCGTAGCGATGGCAGGACCGGCGGCGGCGGCACGTGAACTCCTAGCGTCGGGCAAACGCGGGGCGCCGCTCGATCGATTGCCGCCCGCGTCTGCCGTGCCGCCGGATGTTGCCCGCGAATGACGCGAATACGCGCGAATGCGGCAGATGCAGCCGTAGCCGGCGAGTTCACGTGCCTACGCGCTTGCGCGTAAACATTCGCGCTTATTCGCGTCATTCGCGGGCCTTCGAGCGACCACACGCCCTACTCCGCCAAGCTACGCAGCAGCTCAAGGTTGACCTCGTCGAGCGAGCGGCCCGCTTCTTCGCCCTTGGGCGTTTCGAGGTACATGGGCGTCTTGCGGAACCGGCGGTCGCCCAGCAGGTGGCGGAACGGCTCGACGCCCATCTCGCCGCGGCCGATGCCCGCGTGGCGGTCCTTACGCGAGCCCAGCGGCTTCTGGCTGTCGTTCAAGTGGAACGCCTTGACCCGCTTGACGCCAACCGTGGCGTTGAGCTCCTTCATGGTCGCCTTGTACTCTTTGGCGGTCCCCATCGGGTAGCCGGCGGCGAAGACGTGGCACGTGTCGAAGCAGACGCCCAGCCGGTCGGGGTCGGCCACCGCTTCGAGGATCGCGGCCAGGTGCTCGAACCTCCACCCCAGGTTGCTGCCCTGCCCGGCCGTGGTCTCGAGCAGGCACTCCGACTTGATGCCCGGCGTTTGGCGGTGCACCTCGTCCAGCGCGGCGGCAATTCGGGCGAGCCCCGCCTGCTCGCTGCTGGTGGTGTACGCCCCGGGGTGGGCAACCACGTAGGGGATGCCCAGCTGGTCGGCCCGCCGCAGCTCGACGACGAACGCGTCGATCGACTTTGTCCACAACGCGTCGTCGGGCGTCGCCAGGTTGATCAGGTACGAGTCGTGCGAGATCGGGTGCCGGACGCCCGTCTCGGCCAGCGCCTGTTGGAAGCGGTCGGCGTCGTCGGCGGTGATCTCTTTCGCCCGCCACTGGTTGTTGTTCTTGGTGAAGAGCTGAACACAGTCGCACCCGGCCGCGTAGGCGGCTGCAACGGCTTTGTGGTAGCCGCCGGCGATCGACATATGCGCGCCTAGAATTGCCATGGCCGCAGGCTACCACGCTGGGCCGCAGGCCGTGAGTGCTCGGCCGCACGGGGTGGCCATGCGGGTTCCTGCCGTGGGGCACCAAGCCGCCCGCCTGACCCGCGCAAAGCGGTCAGCCGACACTTCGCGCTCAAACCGCACCGGCGTTAAAACCTACCGTCGGGCGAAGCGGCCATCCCGCGTGCCCGCGACGCCGACGCCTAACCGCAAACAGCGGACGCCCTGCCCCAACCGCCCCAGCCCGGCGACACAGCCGCCGCCAGAAGACCCGCCGCGGCACGCAGACCCAGCCGCGGCACGCAGACCCAGCCGCGGCACGCAGACCCAGCGGCGGCACGCAGACCCAGCGGCGGCACGCAGACCCAGCCGTCGGATCCCCACCCAGCCGCCGCACGAATCCGCAACGCACGAGGCGGCCGATTAACGCCGACGCCTACTTCTCCGAAGACACGCTCCGCCGGGACCTCAAGCGCAAGACGGTCCGCGGTGGGGCGTTCATGGCCGTCGGGCGGGCGGCGTCGGTCGTGATCACCGTTGCGGCAACGGCCGTCTTAGCGCGGATGCTGGCCCCGGAAGACTTTGGCTTGGTCGCCATGGTGGCGGTTGTCACCAACTTCGCCCGCATGTTTGTCGACGCCGGCCTGGCCGCGGCGACCATCCAACGGCAGAGCCTCACCCGCCAGCAGGCGACCAACCTGTTCTGGATCGCCACGGGCCTGGGTCTGTTGATCGCCGCGGCCGTGGCGTCGCTCGCCCCGGTGGTTGCGTTGGTGTACGGCGAGCCGCGGCTGACCGGCATCACGCTGGCCATGGCGGTGTCGTTCGTCTTTGCGGGCCTGACCGTGCAGCACCAGGCTCTGATGCGGCGTGTCATGCAGTTTGGGTCGCTCGCCGGCTCGCAGATCGTCGCGTCGATCAGCGGCCAAGCCGCCGCCCTGGCCTGGGCTTGGCAATACCGCGGCCAGCCGGGCGGCTACTGGGCCCTCGCGCTGATCCCGATTGTCACGGCGCTGGTCCGCATGCTCACGGTGTGGTTTCTGTGCGGGTGGCGGCCCGGCCTGCCGCGCCGGGGCGCCGGGACACGGAGCCTGCTGCAGTTCGGGGCGAACCTGGTCGGCTTCAACTTCGCGAACTACTTCGCCCGCAACGCCGACAACCTGCTGCTAGGCTGGTGGTGGGGGCCCACCGTGCTGGGGTTCTACAGCCGCGCGTACGCGTTGCTGATGATGCCGCTGCAGCAGATCATGCCCAGCTTCGCCTCGGTGATCGTCCCCATGCTGAGCCGCCTGCAGGGCGAGCCAGAAAAGTACCGCCGCGCGTTCATCGCCGCGGTGCGGCCGATGCTGTGGATCAGCATCCCGGCGGTCGGCCTGCTGGTGGCGGCGGCGCGGCCCGCGGTGCTGCTGTACCTGGGCCCGCAGTGGGAGCCCGTGGTGCCGCTGTTCTACGCGTTGGCCCCGGCGGCTTGGGCCAACACGTTTGTCTCCTGCTCCGGCTGGGTGTTCACGTCGTGGGGGCGCACCGATCGGCAGCTCCGCTGGGGCGTCGCGCACAGCATCGTGATCCTGGTTACCATCGCCTCTACGGCTCCGCTGGGCGCCCTGACCATGGCCGCCTGCCTGAGCGTGGTGTTCGTGCTGATGCGGGCGCCCGGGTTCTACTACTGCTTCCGCGGCACGCCGCTTGAGGTGCGCGACCTGGCGGGGCTCATCTGGCGCCCGACGCTCGCCGCGGGCGGCGCCGCGCTGGCCGCCCAAGCCGCGTGCCGGTGGCTGCTGGTCGGCGAGCCGCTGCTGGGCGGCCTGCTGCTGGCCACCGCCGTGTATGCTTTTACGCTGCTGCTGATCGCGGGCGTGACGCCCGGCACGATTGCCGACGTCATGAAGATACGCAGCGCCCTCGACCTCCGAAGACCACAACCGGCCGACTAGCCATGCTCTCAAAAGTGAAGCGCGCCGTCACCCGCGCCCTGGCACGCAGCCCGATCAAGGCCACGGTGTGGCGCCTGTGCGTGCGTTACCCGTTCCTCGCCGACCAGTACTACGCGTTTACCGGCGGCTTCCGGCGCGAGCACCGCGCGGTGCTGCTGGGCAAGCTCAAGCACGTCGCGGACATGCAAGACTCCACCGGCAAGGGGGGCGAGTACACGCTGCGGCGCAACATCCACCGGCTGGAGAAGGGCATCATCTCCCGCCCGCGGCGCCCGGTCTTCGCCCGCGACTACATCGGCGAGACCGTCCGCGTGTACACCACCCTGGCCGCCGAGAAAGACGCGGCCATCCAGCCGCTGCTCAACTGGGCGCACGACGTCCTCAGCGAGTACTTCGAGCTGGTGAGCGAAGACCCCGCGATCGAGCCCCACCGCCAGCGGTTCGCCAGCAGCCAAAACGGCTTCTGCAGCGGAACCAAGCTCATGCCCTACCAACGCGAACAGACACCGCTGCGGGTCGACCTGGAGGGCCTCAGCGAGCTGGCTTGGCGCCGCCGGAGCGTCCGCTGGTTTGTCGACAAACCGGTGCCCAGAGACGTGATCGACCGGGCGGTCGAAGTCGCCAAGCTCTCGCCCAGCGCGTGCAACCGCCAGCCCTTCGAGTTCCGCGTGTACGACGACCCGGAGCTGTCCAAGAAGGTGGGCGCCGTGCCGATGGGCACCCGCGGCTTCGCCCAGAACTTCCCGTGCGTGATCGTCATTGTCGGCGACCTGCGGGCGTACTTCAGCGAGCGCGACCGCCACGTCATCTACGTCGACGCAGGCCTGGCGGCGATGGCCCTGCAGTTCGCCCTCGAGGTGCAGGGCGTCAGCACGTGCTGCATCAACTGGCCCGACGTCGAGGCCAACGAGCGGGCCATGGACTCGCTGATCGGCCTCAAGCCCAACCAGCGGCCGGTCATGTGCATGGCCGTCGGGTACGCCGACCCAGAAGGCTCCGTACCCTACTCGCAGAAAAAGGGGCTCGACGAGATCCGCAGCTACAACCGCACGGGCTGACCGCCGGCGGCTTCGGCCGGCTGCTTGGGCCGCGTAGCCGCTCCAACCGCTGCCGCCTGCGCGGCCCGGGCACGCCTGGCCCCGCCGGGCGGTGGAGGCCATGCCGGGCGTGGGCTACGGTGTAGCGGCGGGTCGGCGGTGTCCTTTCCCGGAGCGAGCGATGCGGAAACTCAAGAAATGGATCGCCCCCAGGCTCCTAGGCTTGGGCAACTCACGCTTGTGTGCGCTGTGCGGTTGGACCGGCATCTTCTTCATGCCCGACGGCGAGGCCGACAAAAAACGCTTCGACGCCCGCTGCCCAACTTGCGGCGCCGTGGAGCGCCACCGCCTGGCGTTCCACGTGCTGATGAACGAGCTAGACCTCAAAGACCCGGTCACGCTGCACGTCGCGCCCGAGAAGGCGATCACGCCACACCTGAAGAAGATCTCGAAGGACTACCTGAGCGTCGACCTGTACTCCGCCGCGATGCGGAAGATGGACGTCACGCACCTCGAGCTGGACGACAACTCGTTCACCTTCATCTGGTGCTCGCACGTGCTGGAGCACGTGCCCGACGACGCCAAAGCCATCTCCGAGCTGTTCCGCGTCTGCGCCCCGGGCGGGCAGGTCTTGCTGCAGGTGCCCATCTGGCGTACCGCGACGCACGAAGACTGGTCGATCACCACGCCGGAGGGCCGCGTCGAGCACTTCTACCAAACGGACCACGTGCGGCTGTACGGCCACGACTTCCAAGACCGGCTCGAGCACGCCGGCTTCAGCGTCAAGGTCTACCGCGCGCACGACTACGGGCCGAAGACCGTGGTGCACCAGGGCATGCAGTTCCTGTCGACCAACGAGGTGTTCATCGCCACCAAGCCGTGACGGCAGGCGGCCGGTGCTTCACCGCGGGCGGCTGCAGAGCGCTCCCGAGCAAAATCAAATCTGGTCACCTTCGGCTCCATCGCCCGGCGCGGTAACCCAACCCCACGGCGCCAAGTCCGGCGACGGCTTCGCACCCAGCTTTTCTCGCAGCCGGTCCGTCGCGTGGGCCTGGAAGTTCGCCACGGACTGGAAGCGGACGTACCGGCGGGCGGCCTCGGACGGCTCGTGTTGGTCGGCCGTGGCCGCGCAGCGCAGCACCGCCTGGCACAACGCGTCCAGGTCGCCCGGCGGCGACGTGGCGCCGAGGCCGAACTGCTCGACGGTGCGTCCCATCCAGCCGTGGCGGAAGGCCACCACCGGGCGCCCGGCCGCGGCGGCCGTCGTCACCACGCTGGCCGAGTGCAGATGGTCCGGGTACGCCGTGACGACCACGTCCAACGCCTGCGCGGCGGCGGTGAACTCCTCCTCGGTCAGGCGGCGGTCGAGGGCGATGATCCGCCCGCCCGACACCAGCCCCGCGTGCTCCTGCTCCAGCAGCGAACGCACCGCGGGGTGCTCGATCTTGCCGGCCAGCAGCAGCCGCAAGCCCGCGTCCCGCTCGGCGGCCCGGGCGAAGGTCTTGATGAGCAGGTCGCCCCCCTTGCGGGCGTCGACGCCGCCGATCAGCCCGACGTACCGCGGCTCGACCGGGACGCCCAGCAGGCGCCGCGCGTCGGCTTTGGTCATGGCGGCCGGCGCCTCGATGGGGTCGGGCAGCAGGCGGACGCGGCCGGCCGGGTTCTCGGGGTCCCCGCCTAGCCGCCGCACGGCATACGGGTCGAGGTGGTGCACCCGGCTCCACGGGCCGGCCAGCAACGCCCGCTTGGCGACGTGCCCCTGCCACCGGCCCCGCAGGCCGCCGCCGGGGTAGGCGTACTTGCCCCGCATGACGATGACCTCGGTCTCCGGGAACCGCCGCCCAGTTGCCCGCCGCGTGGTGCGTGTCCGCAGCGACACGCCCAGGATCAGGGGGTCGCCGTACGGCACGTACAGGTGATCGGGCCGGAAGGTCTCGACGGCCTCGAACAACGCATCGACACGGGCCCGCTGCCCAGCCTTGCCCGGCGTGGCAGAGATGCTGAGCGTCTCGACCCGCAGCACGTCCGCGTACGGCGCCACGTGCATCCGGTAGGCCGCGGTCTCGATCGCTTCGCGCGAGGTGATCAGCGTCAGCCCGCCGGCCAGGTTGAACTCGGCGGCGAGTTCGGCCAGCGCCGGGATCAGCCGCCCGACGTAGGCGAAGCGGTGCCCAGAGCCGCGTGGTTCGTAGATCGCGATACGCACGGCGTGGGTTCCTGTGCAGCCGGATGGGCCGCGGGCGGGCAGAATCGACTGGCCGCTGCGGGCACGGCGATCGCTTTAGTATCGCAGAAATCGGCTGCGGCAGCCCCGCACTTTACCCGCGAGCAGCGGCTGCCGGGCGGTGCCGCCTGCGTCGGCGCCCGGCCAAGAATCGTCGCCGCTGGCCCAAAACGGCGGCCCAAACACCGCTGCAGAAATTTGGCGATCCGGCGACTAGGTTGACAATCAGCGCTATCTACTTCGCCCGGCGTTGCCGCTTTTCGCCCGCCAGATGTGACAAGATCTGGCAACTCAGCCGCCGCAGACAGCCAAAATCTGACAACTCAAGCGGCGTGAGCGCTTGTCCGAGCGATCAACAAATCGCCGCCCGCGAAAAATTGCGCCAAATCGATCTGTGGTCCACCCCTCGGCGTTAGCCATCCCGCGGCGGGCTGCTAGGACCCCCAAGAATCGGGCCCAGCGGATCGCCGGCGATCACGAGGCGCGACCGATACCATACGAGGCCGATCGCGGCGATTCCGATGAGTGGGAACGCCCCCAGCATGCTGACGACCACAGCGAACACCCCGTGCCACAGCTTTGTGCAAAGCACAATCAAGTAGACTAGCAACGCGATCGCACCGACGTTTGCAACGACAACAACAGCGGTCCCCACCGGGGTGCCCTTCAGGGACGGCATCAGCAGGCCTCCGCCCAGCGGGATCGAGACATGCTAGGCGATCGCCACCGGCAGCCAGCGGCGAAGGCGTGCGACTCGTTCTCGGCGCCGCTCATCCAAAAGCGAGTCGGCCGGCTGGTCGTCGTCGGTCGGTGATTGGTAGGGGTTGTCGCTCACGCCTCAGGCTGGCCGTCGGGTTGGCTTACCGGGCGGCTCTCGGGCCGCAGCAGCGGGAAGAGGATGACGTCGCGGATGGTCTGCGAGTTGGTCAGCAGCATCACCAGCCGATCGATGCCGATGCCCAGCCCGCCCGCCGGGGGCATGCCGTGGCGGAGGGCGCGGATGAAGTCCGCGTCCATCTTCGCCATGCTGTCCTCCTCGCTCAGGCCGGCCAGCTGGCTCTGGAACAGCTCCTCCTGCAGGTCCGGGTCGTTCAACTCTGTGTACGCGTTGGCAAGCTCCATGCCGCGGATGAAGAGCTCGAACCGTTCGGCGATCTCCGGGTTGTCCCGCTTCCGCTTGGTCAGCGGGCAGATGCTCGCCGGGTAGTCGGTGACGAACACCGGCCCGGCGAGCGCGTCTTCGACCTTGGCCTCGAACACCTCGTTCTTGACGACGTCCGGGTGCTTGCCGGCGGTGTCTAGGCCGATGGACGCCGCGAACCGGGCAACCGCCTCCGGGTCCGCTGGATCGACGCCCGTGTGCTGGGCAAACAGCTCGTCGTACGTCTTGCGGGCGAACGGCGGCGTGAAGTCGATGGCGCCGTCGCCCCAGGGGAGCTTGTAGTTGGTGGCCTCCGCGGTCGGCGTGGCCGCCGCGGTCGGGGACGACCCGGCTCGCGGCGGGGAACTGCCCGCTGCCCACTGCCCGCTGCCCACTTCCCTAATCGCGTCGCAGATGATGGCCTCCGTCAGGTCCATCATCGACTCGTAGTTGCCGTACGCCTGGTAGACCTCCAGCATCGTGAACTCGGGGTTGTGCCGGG